>OMUU01000010.1 GCA_900314295.1 uncultured Lachnospiraceae bacterium
TAAAACTTTTAACAGCCAGTAATGCTCAGGCAAAGGTACTGTAAAATCTTAGCCGCTTTCGTGATGAGTGAACAGTAACAAGCCTTTCCGTACGATATCGGTCATGTATTGACATTTTTGCAAAATATGATATCATAATGATATCAAATAAATATCGTCCTCGGGCAGAGATTGCCCGGGAGCCTTTTTGAGGGGCGGAAAGGAAGATCGTTATGGAAGAGAAGCAATTGATGAAGAAGAGCAATGGAATGCCTGTTTTGCTGCTGCTGGTTGCGGCTTATGTGGCGTCTGTCTTTCTGTTTGTGACAGGAATCAATCTGGGAACGGGGGATTCCCCGTTTCTCCCGGCCTTCCTTCCGGCGATCCTGTGGTGGATGCTTGGATGGATCCTCTGCATGGGATTGAAAGTTGTGAAGCCACAGGAGGCGCTTGTGCTGACGCTTTTCGGCAAGTATATCGGGACAATCAAGACGGATGGATTCTACTATGTAAATCCGTTCTGTTCGGCGGTAAATCCTGCCGCGAAGACAAAGCTGGGTCAGAGCGGTGATGTAAATGAGAACTCTTCAGGGCGCGGACTTCAGCTGTCGCTTTCTTCTCCGAATAAGTCAGAGGAGCCGGTGAACCGGAAGATTTCCCTGAAGGCTATGACACTGAATAACGCGAAGCAGAAGGTCAATGATGTCCTTGGCAATCCGGTCGAGATCGGCGTTGCGGTGATCTGGAGAGTGAATGACACGGCAAAAGCGGTTTTCAATGTGGATAATTATAAGGAATATCTGTCGCTTCAGGTGGATGCGGCGGTGCGTGACATCGTAAAGATTTATCCGTACGATGTGGCGCCGAATATCGATACGACCGGCGACGGACTGGCGGACGACGGAAGTTTGCGCGGTTCTACAACAATTGTGGCGGACCGGATCCGCGCATTGATTCAGAAAAAGGTGGAGAATGCGGGACTTGTGATTGAGGAGGCGAGAATCACGTATCTGGCGTATGCGCCTGAAATCGCCGCGGTAATGCTCCAGAGACAGCAGGCTTCCGCAGTAATTGACGCGAGAAAAATGATCGTGGACGGAGCGGTCGGCATGGTTGAAATGGCTCTGGAACGGCTGAAGGAAAACGGCGTAGTGGATCTTGATGAAGAACGGAAGGCGGCAATGGTTTCAAACCTGCTGGTCGTTCTGTGCGGCAACCATGACGCGCAGCCTGTTGTGAATTCGGGAAGCCTGTATTAAAACGGAAGGATAAAACGGCGGCTCTGGCCCTTGGCTCAAGTAGAAATTGGCCGGAGCCGCCGTTTCGTTTCCGTCTAGGGGAGGTGAGCTGATGGCGAAGAAGCAGGTGCCGCTTCGTTTGAATGAAAAACTATACGACGCGATCGCAGCCTGGGCGGAGGATGATTTTCGTTCGGTAAACGGTCAGATCGAGTATCTTCTGACGGAATGCGTAAAGCAGAGAAAGAAGGACGGGAAGTATGTGTCGGAGCACCTCGACGAACCGCCGGAACTGGACATACGCTAATCCTGCAGGCATTGTTGGCTGCTCACGCGCGCGCGAAAACGGCAAGGATTTTACAGTACCTTTGCGAGGGGCAACAGGACTGTAAAATCCTTGCCGTACATAGTTTAGGGGGAGCTGTAACAATGTCTGCGAGGGGCAAAAAGTAATGCAAATAAGCAGAAAAAGGGTGTAATATCATAATATTGGCGGGTGTATCGACGATGAGAAAAGGATCGCACTTTTGGGTCGGGAGAGATTAGAGAGATGCTTCGAATTGCAATTGTTGAGGATGATGAGAACTATCGCCGGGAGTTTCGGGCGTATCTGGAACAGTACGGAAAGGAGCATGGTGAGATTTTTTCCATACGGGAGTTTTCGGACGGGGATGGAATTTTGAATCCGTACACACCGGATTACGATATTATTCTAATGGATATCGAGATGGCCTTTGTAGACGGGATGACGGCGGCGCAGGAAATCCGCAAATCGGATACGGAGGTCTGTATCATTTTCATTACGAATATGCCCCAGTACGCGATCAAGGGATATACGGTCGGCGCGCTCGATTATATTCTCAAGCCGGTTTCGTATTACTCCTTTTCACAGACGATCACACGTGCACTCGGGAGAAGAAAGACGGTTCAGAATAAATATGTCATACTGAATGTAAAGGGTGGAATGCGGCGGATCGCTGTCTCATCCATCCGGTACATTGAAGTCATGAATCATGACCTTATTTTTCATCTGAGTTCGGAGGAAATTGCGTCAAGAGGCGCGCTGAAGGAGGTGGAAAAGGAACTTTCCGGGGAGTTTTTCTTCCAGTGCAACAAGGGATTCCTGATCAATCTGGCGTATGTGGACGGCATTGTCGGGAATGACGTACAGATTGGAGAGGATCAGGTGCAGGTGAGCCGGTCGCGGAAGAAACCTCTGATGGAGGCATTGAATCAATACATGGAAGAGACGGGGAGGTGAGCGGATATGGGTGCATCGGAGCTTTTGTTTCGTTCCGCTTCCGGAAGTGCATTGCCAGACCTGAAGGATACGCCTGGGATATATTATGCCATAACCTATATGATCGCCTTTATCATCATCACCCATTTCCGTCCGGCGAAGAGAAAGGGGTGGAAGAGGATCCTGATTTTTCTCGGTATGGGAGGATTTCTTGCTTTTTACATGACTGTGACGAAAAATCCTCCGCTTCCGCTGTTTCTTCCGATTGTACTGGGAACGGTTGTGCAGATCTTTCTGGGCTTTCTCTGGCTAACAGAGATGAACTGGAAGAATTGTCTCTTTGACACGCTGCGGGCGTTCATGCTGGGAGAATTTGCGGCTTCCCTGGAGTGGCAGCTTTTTTATTTCGGTCTGACCGAATTGAAGCTGGCGCTGAATCCGCTGACAAATCTGATCTTTATGCTGCCGACGTATGCTCTCGTATTCCTTCCTGCTGCGGCTCTGGAGCGAAAATACGACAGTCGTTCCGGCAGGTATGAGCAGTTGGAATTGCAGGGACATGCGCTGCTTGGAGAAATTCTGATTATCGGAGCGGTGTATTTTATGAGCGATATCAGTTTTGTGCTTCAGCGGGCGCCTTTTACGGCCAGATACACATCGGAAATCCTGCTTCTTCGGACGGTTGTGGATTTTGCGGGTGTGGTCGTGCTTTATTTTTATTCCATTGTGCTGCACCAGGCGCAGGAGCAGATGGAGCTGCAGACGATGCAGAACATGCTGCAGCTTCAGTATTCCAATTACCAGATCTCGCGGGAGAGCGTGGATCTGGTCAATCAGAAATATCATGACCTCAAGCATCAGATTGCGGTCTTGCGGGACGGGATGGATTCCGAGGAAAAGGTTCGATACCTCGACAGGATGGAGGCCGAAATCAAGCTGTATGAGGCGCAGAACAAGACAGGAAATGAGGTGTTGGACACCATCCTGACGAGCAAGGCCATGGTTTGTCAGAGGTACCACATCGAATTTACAATCGTAGCGGATGGTGCCGCCCTGAGCTTCATGTCAATCATGGATATCAGTTCCCTGTTCGGAAATGCTCTGGACAACGCGATTGAGGCATCAAAGCAGATTCCGAATCCGCAGGAGAGGCTGATTCATCTGACGATAGCAAGGCAGAAGGGCTTTGTGAATATTACCCTGATGAATCGTTTCAGCGGTGAGGTGCGCTTCCGGAACGGCCTGCCGGCAACGACCAAACAGAACCGTTCCTTTCACGGGTTCGGCGTGAAGAGCATGCGTTCCACGGTAGAGAAATATGGCGGGTCACTGACGGTAAAAGCGGAGAACGGATGGTTTACACTTCACATCCTCCTTCCGGGCACACAGAGCCGTAAGGAAATCTGATGGTTATATAAAGGAGCGTAGCGGATACCCTTGCCGGTAATGGCAGCAGATCAGAAAAGAAAAAGCAGACAGATGACGCAAAAAAAAGAGCCGTTTGCGTCATTTGTCTTTTTTTATTTTGTTTTGTGTTAGGATGATACCAGAATTAGGATTCAGGAGGCAGATTATGATTCGATATGATTTTAACGATGACTGGACAGTGAAACATCTTGGAAGTGAGGAGGAAGGGGTAAAAGTCCGGCTCCCGTATGACGCCATGCTCCGCGAGAAGAGATCCGGAGAAAGCGAGGGGATGCATAATATCGGCTGGTTCGCCGGTGGCGATTATGAATATGTGCATCGTTTTGAAGCGCCTGCCTCCTTTGAAGGCAAGAAGGTGTTTCTTCTGTTTGAGGGAATCTACAGAAATGCGGAAATCTTTGTGAATGGAAGCCTGGCCGGGTCGCGCCCGTACGGCTACACACAGATCCGGACAGACATTTCGGCTTTCCTGAATTACGGAGCATCGAATGAGGTGCGGGTGGTGGCGCACAACGCGGATCAGCCGAACAGCCGCTGGTACAGCGGAAGCGGAATCTATCGCCCGGTCTGGATGTATGTCGGGGATTCCGATTATATCCCGTTGTATGGCTTGAAGGTCCGCACGCTCTCTGTGTGTGACTATGACGAGGAGCATGTGCGCGGCAACGCGCAGATCGAGGTGCGCGTAGAGACAAGCAGCGCCGGTCCGGTTGCGCTTCGGATTACGGATTCCGAGGGTAAGGAAGCTGCAAATGCGGAAGGCGAGGCTATTGCGGTTATTTCTGAAGATCGTGAAAATTCCGGCTGTGGCGCAGAGGCGGAGAAAAAGTCTTCTGCGGACCGGTTCGAGGCAGTTTTTCATCTCTCCATCGAACAGGCACGGCTCTGGAATCCGGGCCGCCCGGAGCTTTACTGCTGTCACGCGTCATTTGCGGAGGACACCAGTGAGGTGACCTTCGGCATCCGTGAGCTTTCCTGGGACGCGGAGCACGGTATGCAGATGAACGGAAGACGGCTGCTTCTGAAGGGCTGCTGCATTCATTCCGACAACCAGCTTCTGGGAGCGGAAACCTGGCCGGAGGCAGAAGAGCGGAGAGTGCGGATTCTGATGGAAAACGGCTACAATGCCATCCGCAGCGCACACAATCCGGCTTCGGAGTATCTGCTCGAGGCCTGTGACAGGCTCGGAATGCTGATGATGGATGAATATGTGGACTGCTGGTATATCCACAAGACGCGCTTCGATTATGCCGGGGAGATGACAAACTGGTACCAGGAAGACCTGCGCGACATGGTGGATAAGGATTACAGCCATCCGTCCGTGATTCTGTATTCGACGGGAAACGAGGTGGCGGAGACGGGAGAGAAGAGAGGCATTGCATTGACCCGGGATATGACGGAATATCTGCACCGTCTGGACAGCTCCCGTCCGGTCACCTGCGGCGTCAACATCTTCTTTAATCTGATGTATGCGATGGGATTTGGCGTGTACAGCGATGAGAAGGCGGCAAAGGAGGCGGCGGAAGCGGAGAAAGCCGCGAAGCAGGGCAGAGAGCGGAAGAAAAAGAAGACGGTCGGCAGCGAGTTCTACAATCAGATGGCGGGTCTTCTCGGTGACAAGACGATGAAGCTCGGCGCAACGCTTCACGGCTGCGATGTGAAGACCAGAGATGCCTTTGCCGCGATGGATGTTGCGGGGTATAATTACGGCATCTACCGGTATCGTCATGACCTAAAGAAGTATCCGAATCGTCTGATTCTCGGAAGCGAGACCTTCTGCAGCGATGCACATGCCTTTATGGAAATGGCAAAAAAGAACCCGCGGATCGTCGGTGATTTTGTATGGGCGGGCATGGATTATCTGGGCGAGGCCGGAATCGGCTCCTGGGAATATGAGGATTACGCGCCGAAGGACGCGGATCCGGCGGGATGGATTTCCGCGGGAAGCGGCAGGCTGGATCTGACGGGAAAGGCGATCGGCGAGGCCGCCTGGACCAGAGTGGCACTGGAGCAGGAAGCTGGACCGTTCCTTGCCGTAAAGCCGGTGTATCAGACCGGAAAACATACGCCATCTGCATGGAAAATGTCAGAGGCTGTCGAAAGCTGGTCCTGGAGAGGCTGTGACGGAAAGAAGGCAGAAGTGGAAGTATACGCCAGAGCGGAGCGGGTAGAGCTTTTCCTAAATGACAGAAAGGTCGGAAGTGCAAGGCTGCATGGGAATTGCATAGCCAGATTCAAGGTTCCGTATGAGGATGGAGTGCTTCGGGCCGTTGCCTATAACGGCGACGACAGCCGCATCGGAAGCTGCCGGCTGGAGAGTGCAAAGGAGGACACGGCTCTTCAGGTAATACCGGAATCCGCCATGGAGCGGATTTCCGGCTGTGAAACGCCGGATTTGACGGGAAAGCAGCTCACCGCACAGGCCGGAAAGCTCTGCTATTTCCGCATTCGTTACACCGACGGGGACGGCATCTGGAAGCCGATGGAAAAGCACAGAGTGCATATCGAGGTGGAAAACGGCGAGCTCCAGGCGCTTGGGAACGCCCGCCCCTACAACCCGGAAGGATATCTGCTGGATACGGTCTCTACGTATTATGGAGAGGCGCTCGCGATTGTACGGGCCGGCGAGAGCGGAACGCTGAGGCTTACCTGCAGAGACGAAGAGAGAAGCCGAAACCTGGAGATGGCAATCGAGTGAAAGCAGGCGTCGTATGATGTTGTACCGCTGCGAGGGTCGACCAGATCGGCCTTCGCAGCGGTTTGCGCCTTAGCGCATCACACGAGGCGTGCAGGACTGTGAATCACAGGTCGGTTATATCCGTACCGATTATGCTAAAAAATGAACCGTTCGCGCTAAAAAAGGATTTGAGTCCCGTTTCTTCTCTATAATGAGAAGCATGGAACACAAATCCGCGCGGACGTTTTTTATGTAAAAGGGAGGTAGAGAATGAGCAGGAAAAAATCAGCCAGAGCATGGCGGGGACTTACCGGCGTGTCGGCGACTGTAATGGCAATTCTGGTTGCCGGTTCAACGGTTGCAAACGCAAATGCAGCCTTTATCAATACGAGACTTGGTACCACCAGTCAGAAGATGGTCGATTCTTCTACAGAGGACAGCATGTACTATGACTCAGAATTCTCTTCGCTGGAGGATATGTACAATGCGAAGGTCAAGCTGGCCGAGGAGATCTCCGGAGAGGGAACCGTTCTTTTCAAGAATGACAATGCGGCGCTTCCGCTTGCAAAGGACGAGAAGATTACGCTCTGGGGCATGAATTCGCATTACCCGACGCTGGGCGGCATGATCGGATCTTCAACGGCATCTGACACAAAGAACGGTCAGGTTCCGGTGGACCTGGAGCAGGCGTTCACCCAGAAGGGCTTTACCCTGAATCAGAATTTCATTGACCTGTATTCGAGCAAAGAGGCTTCCGAGTACATGAGAACCGGTTTCGGGCAGCCCGGGCACGGACTGATGCCGGCATTCACACCGACCTATGAGACACCGGCGGCTTATCCGGTCGGCGAGATTCCGTCCGATCTCTATACGGAGGATACGCTGAGCAGCGCCGATGACACGACGGCAGTTGTCGTGATCTCGAGAGACTCTTCCGAGGCGGCGGACTATGAGCCTGGCATGCAGAACGCCACAAAGGGAGATTCCTTTGAACGTCCGCTGGCACTTTCCGATTACGAAAAGGCAATGATTGACCTTGCCAAAAAGCACAGCACGAAGGTTGTTGTCCTTCTGAACGCGGATAATCCGATGGAGATTGATTCTCTGAAGAAGGATCCGGATATTGATTCGATCGTATGGACGGGAGAACCAGGAATGTACGGATTCCTCGGGGTTGTGAATGTTCTGGACGGAGACGCAAATCCATCCGGAAAAATCACAGACACCTACGCGGTGAACTCTGTTTCTTCTCCTGCGATGCAGAATTTCGGCGTTTATACGTATACAAACGCTTCGAACAACGGCGGAGCATTGACCGAGGATAATAAGGCAGACTGGTTCGCCGTAGAGACCGAGGGAATTTACGACGGTTATAAATATTATGAAACCCGTTATGAGGATCAGGTGCTCGGTCAGGGAAATGCGGACGACAAGGCCGGTTCTTCCAACGGAAAGGCCTGGGATTATCAGAATGAGGTTTCCTACCCCTTCGGATATGGACTGTCCTACACAACCTTTGAGCAGAAGCTGAACAGCGTAGACGTATCTCTGGGAGATCAGGGAAGCGCCTCCGTTACGGTTACCAATACCGGAAAAACTGCCGGCAAGGATGTGGTAGAGCTCTATGTGCAGGCACCGTATACAGAGGGAGGATTGGAAAAATCCGCGATTCAGCTGGTAGGCTTTGCGAAGACATCCGAACTTGCACCTGGCGCATCGGAGGATGTAACGGTTTCCTTCGACCCGCAGTACATGGCTTCCTATGATGAAACCGCAAAGGATGGAAACGGCGCATGGGTTCTTGATGCGGGAGACTATTATTTCTCCATCGGAAACGGAGCGCACGAGGCGCTGAATAATGTCCTGGCGAAAAAGACCGGCTCCACAGACAAGCTGGAGATGACGGTGGGCGATGAGAAGGCAAACCCGGACAATGCAATCGTCTGGAAGCTTGACAAGCAGGATATCGATACCTATTCCAAAAACGTATCCAACCAGCTTCAGGACGCAGACATCAACAAGCAGATTCCGGACACGGCAGAGTATTCTACCAGAGCGGACTGGACGAAGGGCTGGAAGACCGTGGATTCTCTGACACCGACCGATGAGATGATGACGGGCCTGACCAACAGCAAATATGAGCTCACCGAGAACGGTGACGGCGAGAGCTGGGGAGAGGACAATGGCCTGAAGCTTATCGATATGGTTACCATCGAGGATGGAAAAATAACCGGTGTCACCGACATCAACGACGAGAAATGGGACAAGCTGGTATCGGAGATCACCTTGGATGAGGCGATCCAGTTTATCGAGAAGGGTGGAGACGACAACGAGAATATAGATTCCATTCTTCTGCCCCGATCCAATCAGAACGATGGTCCTCTCGGATTCACCTATGATCAGGTGGCCGGATATTATATCCGCTGGGACAAGAACAGCGACACCAACCACCCGACCTACACAACCGCGGAAGATAAGGACGGCACCTATGCGGACAACGTTATGCCGACAGAGCCGGTAGTGGCTGCGACCTTTAATCAGGATCTTGTACACAGAGAAGGCGAGCTTCTGGGAGAGGGCGGACTCTGGTCCAATATTGCCGGAATCATTGCGCCGGGAATTAATCTTCACCGTGTACCTTATAACGCGAGAAACCATGAGTATTATTCCGAGGATTCCGTTCTGACAGGAACTCTTGCAATGAGCCTGTGCACGGGAATTGAGTCCAAGGGTATGTATGCGGAACCGAAGCATCTGGCTGCAAACCATCAGGAAACGAACCGGTCCGGCATGTCTGTATTCTCCAATGAGCAGGGCATGCGTGAGAATGAGCTCAGAGGCTTTCAGATGGTGCTCTCGAGCAACAGCGCCGGAAATGTCATGACATCGTTTAACCGTATCGGAACGGTATTTGCGGGAGCAAACGAGAATCTTCTGGTGAACATTCTCCGCAAGGAGTGGGGATATGAAGGTGCGGTCGTTACCGATATGATCAACGGCGCCGATTACATGAACTGGAGGGATATCACCTTTGGAGGCGGCGGAAACTGCCTGACGACTTCTGCTTACGACACATCGAAAATCGGAACGATGGCTGCTTCCAAGGCAATCATTGCCAAGGATACGGCTTTCCAGAAGATGATGAAGACCAATATCAAGTACTGGCTGCACACACTGGCGGGAAGTCTTGTAATGAACGGGATTACGCACACTACCGAGCTGAAGCATGTGACTCCGTGGTGGCAGGCGGCGATCTACGGCGGAATTACCCTGTTCGCGGCGCTGACGGTTCTCTTTGCCGTACTCTATGTTACAAAAGAACGCAAGCTCAAGGCGATTCAAATCGTTGATGCATCCGGAGCAGACGCAGATGAGGAGGGAAAAAGATGAAAAACAGAGCAGCAGGATTTTACCTGACACTGGTTGCCGCCATCCTGGCGGTAGCATCCATCATCATGTATACGCGCGCCATGTATAAGACGCCGGTTGTATTCGTCTCTCTGGCAGCAGTGGTGATCCTTGAGGCCCTGACGGTGATTCTGAACCGCCGGGTGCTGAACGGCTGGCTTCCGCTGATCGGAGCGGTACTGATGGGATTTGCGGCCGGATATTCCTTTAAGCCGATGGTCAATCAGATCGGCTATGTGATTGCCGGGCTGGATCAGATCGATACACTGATTCCGTTCATCGTTTTTGCAGGAATTGCGATCGTCGGAATGCTGCTTTACCTGATTGCAGGTTTTTTGAAACAACAGAAGGATGAAAGATGATCGGACTGCGGAAGCGCAGCTGATCAGAATCGGAACAGCCGCTCCCAAAAGGGCGGCTGATTCCAGATAGAATTTCGGAATACCTGTGGATTGTATAAGCGCTTCTTGTGCAGTGTGAAGGAAGTCAAGGGAAAGGAGTACAGACGAATGCTGAGGATTCGTTCATTTACCGTGCAGAATCTGGAAGAGGGATGTGTGACAGATTCCTCAAGCCCCGCGTTTTCGTGGGAGCTGGAGAGCAGCGAAAAGGATGTATGGCAGACCTGTGCGGAGCTTATTGTCGGAGACTGGACGACGAAGCTTGCCGGGGAGAATCGATGGGTTTATCGCGGCGCAGGTCTCAGGCCTTTTACAAGGTACCGCGCGGAGCTTCGTGTCACGGATAATCACGGAGAGAGCGGATCATCAGAGCTTTTCTTTGAGACGGGAAGAATGGGAGCACCATGGATCGGAAGATGGATTACCGACGGCGCGTACCGCTTCACGGAGAAAAAGGCCTCTCCGGTCCCGATGCACTTCCGGAAATATCTGAACATTACGAAGAGAGTAAAAAAAGCAGTGCTGTACAGCACCGCCATGGGCATCTACCAGTTCTATGCGGATGGAGAGAGAGTCGGAAGGGATTATTTCGCACCGGGCTTTACCGCATATGAGAAGCAGCTTCAATATCAGACGTACGATCTCACAGAGGCGCTTGGAAATCCGGGGGCACATGTTCTCACGGCGGTAGTCGGCGGCGGCTGGGCGGTCGGACGCTTCACATACAAAGACCGCTGCCGGATTTACGCAGACCGTCAGGCGCTTCTGGCAGAGATCCGCATCACCTATGCAGACGGTTCACAGGAAGTCATTGGAACCGGCCCCGACTGGCAGGTATCCATGAATGGACCCTTTCTGGCCTCGGAATTTTATAACGGCGAGTCCTTTGACGCAAGGCGAATGGGCATGCTTGGTTATGCGGAAGACGAAACAGACGGGGCAGATCACACAGGCGAATCAGAAAAAACAGGCGGATGGCATCCGGCGGCGGAAGAAAAGCTGAGAATTCACCCGGATATTATCGCACAGTACGGAGACCCGGTGCGTGCGCATGAGGTTCTTCATCCCGTCTCAGTCACCCGTTCCCCTTCCGGGAAGATCCTTTTTGATTTCGGCCAGAACTTTGCGGGAGTGATCCGCATCCGACTGAAAGGAAGAGCCGGGCAGAAGATTACCGTCACCCATGCAGAGGTTCTGATGGGCGGAGAGCTGTACCGGGAGCCTCTTCGAAGTGCGCGGCAGGAGGCCGTTTACATTTTAAAGGACGGTGAGCAGGAGTACACACCTTCGCTTACGTATATGGGATTCCGCTATGCCGCGGTTGAGGGCGCGGAAATCTGTCTGTCTTCCGGTATCGAAAAAGAGAAAGCGGGGGTCGAGTCGGTTTCCGGCGGCGCTCCGGGAAAAACAGAGCTCACAGAATCTGCGGAGAAGCTTCCGCAGATCCTCAGCATGGAGGGGGTCGCCCTGTATTCCGATATCCGTGACAACGGAAGCTTTTCCTGTTCGAATCAGGAGCTGAACCGGCTTCAGGAAAACATCCGGTGGGGCGCGAAGTCCAATTTTGTCGATATCCCGACAGATTGTCCGCAGAGAGATGAGCGGCTTGGCTGGACCGGCGACATCGCCCTGTTCTCCCGGACAGCGGTGTATAATTTTGACATGGCCCGCTTTCTCGAAAAATGGCTTCGGGATGTGAAGGCGGAGCAGAGATGGGGCGGCGGCATTCCGATGATTGTCCCCTTTGTCAAGGTGTACTGGCAGTGGGAGCTGGTGGTGACGATGGCGGTGGATCACTGGGGCGACGCCTGCATCCTGGTACCGTGGGCGGAATATCTTTCCAAGGGGGATTTGTCCGTCCTTGAGGAGATGTATCCGGTCATGGAGAAATATATCAGGGCCTGCCGCTTCTGGGCCGGACTTTTCTCATTTGGAAAGAGGCGCTATATCTGGAAGCTTTTGCACCATTACGGCGACTGGTGCGCGCCGGGCGTTGACATGTGGACATGGATGCGCAGAGGAAAGTATACGGCGACGGCCTGTCTGTCGAACTCCGCGGCAATCATGAGGCGGATTTCGGAGATTCTGGGGAAAGAAGAGAACGCCCGCAAATACCGGAAGCTGCATGAGGATACGGCGGACGCCTACCGGAGTCTTTTGATGGATGGGGACGGAAGAGTCAGGGATGAATTCCAGACCGCGTACGTATTGCCGCTGTATTACGATATGCTGCGGGGTGAGGACCGGAAGAGGGCTGCAGAGCGCCTGGCCCGTATGGTGAGAGAGAACAGCTATCATATCGGAACCGGATTCCCGGGGACGCCTTATGTGCTGTTCGCGCTGGCGGATAACGGCTACCCGCAGGAGGCATTCCACATGCTCCTGAACGATACCTGTCCTTCCTGGCTCTATGAGGTGAAGACCGGGGGAACGACCATCTGGGAGAGATGGGACGCACTTCGCGAGGATGGAAGCTGCAATACCGGGGAAGGCGACGGAACCGGAGGCATGGTATCCTTCAACCACTACGCGAGCGGCGCGGTGGGGGATTTCTTTTACCGGAGAATCGCCGGGATCGAGCCTCTTGAGGCGGGATATCGCAGATTTCGTATCCGTCCGCTGATTTGCCGCGACGAGGAAAATAACGGGAATTTTTTCCTCACACAGGCGAGAGGAAGCGTCAGAGGCGCATATGGAGAAATCGTCAGTGACTGGAAAATTGAGGATCATACATTCAACATCCATATCCGCGTTCCGGCTGGAAGCACCTGCCTTGTAGAGCTTCCCGACGGAAGCAGCCATGAAGTGGGAAGCGGAGACTGGACCTATGCCGTAACACTTGTCAAAGGAGAGGAAGGAGTAAAGAGTGAAGATCACGAAAATTGCTGAGAAGTCTGCATTTCATACCCGGATCACATCTTCTAATGTAAAAATCAAGGAGATGTTTTTCGGATACCTGGGAGCGCCGTTTCTGGCAATGATTTCCAATGCCATTTTTGCGGCGTATTTAAATCGTTACTATGTGGATGTGCTGGGCTGGACTAAGTTCGGCGTGTTTTCAGCGCTTCTCCCGATGGTTTCGGTGATCTTTGTCATCGCAGGAAATCTGGTTGTGGGAAGCCTCATTGACCGGACGAGAACAACGGCAGGCAAGGCCAGACCATACCTGCTGCTGTCGATTCCGCTTCTTGCGGCTGCGATTCTGCTCTTGTTCCTGACGCCGGTAAAGGGAAGCGGCCTTGCGCAGGTGCTCTGGATTGCCGTCTCCTATAACCTGTACTACGCTGTGGCCTATCCCTGCTACTACACAGCCCACAACTCCATGGTATCTCTTTCTACCCGGAATTCTTCGCAGAGGGGCATTCTTGCGACCCTGTCGAACGCGTCCACGGTCGGTGCCGCGGGCGTCGGAGGGAGCATCCTCGTGCCGGTTCTTCTGCAGAGCTACATGTTTGTCACAGATGAAAACGGGCTGAATATGGAGGCAAGCTACCAGCACTGGCGGGTTCTGTCGATCTTTCTGGCTGTCCTGACTGCTGTCGGTGTTCTGCTGGAGTATTATTATACCCGGGAGAGAATCACCGAGGAAAGCCAGAACCTGAACCTTCAGGAGAAGAAAATCCCCACCAGAGAGCACGTCAGAGCCTGCGTTCATGACCGGTACTGGTGGATGATGATCCTGTTCGTCCTGGTTTTTCAGCTGGGACAGGCATTTAAAAACGGATCCATGAGCTTTTTTGTCCGGTGGATGTTTGACGGGGTCATTCACTCTTCCAATCCGGAACAGATGTCCGGTACCCTGATGTCTACGCTGGGTCTGGTGGGAGGCATTCCGACGGTGATCGGTATGCTCGTCGCCTGGCCGCTTGCGAACAAGATCGGAAAGAAAAAATCGATCCTGCTCGGCCTCATCTTTGCGCTGGCCGGAGGCATGGTTGCGTTTATCAACGTCAATAACTTTGCGATCGTGTGCATCGGGGTGATTCTGAAAGGCATCGGAATTATTCCGGCTCAGTATGTGCTCCTGGCGCTGCTTTCCGATGTGCTGGATCATCTGGAGGCAAAAAACGGCTTTCGAAGCGACGGCTTTACCATGTCGATTTACAGCGCGGTCTTTGTCGGACTGGCAGGAATCTGCAACGGCGTTCTGAACGGAATGCTCGCCTCCTCCGGATATAACAACATCGGCATCGCTTCCGATCCGGCAGGCGGGAAGATGATTCAGGATCTTTCCTCGTGGACCGGGCAGGTGGTATACCGTCAGTCGCAGGGAACGGAGCATGTGCTTGCCTTCCTGTATCTGGCGGTGGACATGATCACCTTTGCGGTCAGCATTTTCCTGATTTTCCGGCTGAATGTGGAAAAAAATCTGAAGGAAGAACAGAAATTGATTCTGGAGCATCAGAAGCAGGCCGTTCTGGCAGAGGGCGGGGTCTGGGAGGATCCGGCTGTACGAGAGAAACGGGAGCAGGAGGAAGCAGACCGTAAGGCAGAGCAGGACCGGATTGCAGAGCTGAAAGCGTACTGCACGAAGAAAGGTCTTGATTTTGAGGAAGAAAACCGGAAATATCTCGAGAAAGAAGCCAGGAAAAAGAATTCACTGATCGGAAAACTCTTGGGATGATACAGAATTCACTGATCGGAAAACTCCTGGGATGATACATATATTTGTAACGATTCGGCATACCTCAGATTTAGAGAATCACAGGTTCCGGAGGTTGAGGCATTGAAAAAGAATTGCAAAGGGCCGGAAAGGT
Source organism: uncultured Lachnospiraceae bacterium (assembly GCA_900314295.1). Classification (GTDB taxonomy): domain Bacteria; phylum Bacillota; class Clostridia; order Lachnospirales; family Lachnospiraceae; genus Bilifractor. Next base: position 15,129 of record OMUU01000010.1, read on the forward strand.
ATGGAGGGGCGAAATAGAAGATGAATGAGAAGAAAAGAAAGGCGGGGAGAGTTGTGTGGAGCATCCTCCTGATCGTGGTGATTGCCGCTGCCGCGATATTGGGAATCTGGCATAAGACGACAGCGGCAGTCTTTCACAATCTGACACAGCCGCATATACGTGTCCCGGAAACAGATGACTGGTCAGGCGGAGAATCGTACTTAAAGGTTCCGTACAGCGATGTTTCCAAATCCGATTACGTGGATCTTTATGTGCCATCCGGCGTGAAAAATCCTCCGCTACTGATTCTGGTGCACGGGGGCGGATTTGTCACAAACGACAGTCAGTCGAAGCAGGCGGTGCTGATGTACCGGTATTTCCGGGATCATGGATATGCCTGTGCCTCCGTCAACTACCGGCTGGCACAGGAAGCACCCTTTCCCGGAGCAGTCGAGGATGTCAAGGCCTGCATCCGGTTTCTGCGGGCAAACGGCGATACCTATGGATATGATTCCAAACGGATGGCTCTGTTCGGGGAGTCCGCAGGGGGCTACCTGGCGATTGCCGCAGCGATGACAAATGATGAGGAGTTTGACAGCGTTTCCTATATCGGAGAAGAGGATAAGGATGATTCCGTGTCGGGCAAGGGCGTTAATCCGGCGATCCGGGTCCTGATCGATTATTACGGAGACGTGGACTTTACGAGCCTGGATTCTCAGTGGAAGGAGATCGGTTATTCCTCGATTGTCCGCAAAATTGCCAACGGGTGGATTGACAGTGCGCTTCCGAACGGGTACACCGATATCCATAGTTTCTGGCTGCGGAAGGATGTCTCGAAGATGAGCAAGGAGGAGCTGGCGCCGATGCTTCTGAACAATTACATCGACGAGAACCTCCGGCAGGATTCCGACCTTTCCGTCTATATCTCTCATGGAGACGCTGATCTCACGGTACCGATTACCCAGTCTCAAAATCTGTATTCGAAGGTGTCCGGCATTATCGGAACCGGGCGGACGAAGCTGAATATCGTAAGAAATGCCGGTCACGCAGGGGACGGGATGTACTCGGATCGGGAACTGGAGAAGATGGATCAATTTATACAGGCACACATGTAGAGATGCGTGGTTTTGGGCAGATTGCGGCTGTTTGGTCACAGGTAGGGGACGGACTGCACACCCGCAGGGGGAAGAGAATCCTGCAGAAATAACCGGAGGTGGAAGAATGGAGAAGACGACACAGAGCAAACCGTTTCATGGGGTGAATCTGGGAAACTGGCTGGTGCTGGAGAAGTGGATGTCGCCGGAAATGTTTGACGGGACGGATGCGGAGGATGAAACCTGGCTGAACCGGGAGGCCTCCTGGGGGAAAATCCCGACGGATTCGTTCTGGGCGAAGCTTCCTGTGGATGATCCGGGATATCAGGCGGGGCCGATGACCAGAGAAAAGCTGGAGCAGCGGATGAGATATCACAGGGAGACCTATGTGCAGGAGAAGGATTTTGAATGGCTGCACAATCATGGAATCACGCATGTGCGAATCCCGGTGCCGTTTTTTATCTTTGGGGACCGCAAGCCTTATTGCGGCTGTCTGGAGTACCTGGACCGGGCATTTGTGTGGGCAAAAAAGCATCAGATCCGGATTTTGATTGATCTGCACACCGCCTGCGGGGGACAGAACGGCTATGACAACGGCGGGATTACAGGCGTATGCAAATGGCACAAGAATCCGGAAGAGGTGGAGTTTGTACTGCACGTTCTGGAGAGACTGGCGGAGCGATACGCGAAGGACAGCGCACTCTACGGACTGGAGGTTCTGAACGAGCCAATCAGTCGCCTGGTATACCTGACAGCACCCTCGACAGGGCAGGCGAGGGATCCGGAGGAGGCGGAGGGATCCGGTTATGTTCCGACCATTTTTCTGAAGGATTTTTACCGGAGAGCATACCACAGAATCCGCAGATATCTGCCGGAATCCAAGACGATTGTCTTTCATGACGGATTTCGGCTGAATGTATGGGGAGATTATTTTGTACGTCACAGGATGAAAAATGTCTGTCTGGACACGCATATGTACGTATTTGCCATGGAGAATTTTTTTCCGGTGCATAAGCCGTGGGTATATCGTACCTACCTGGCCATCAACAAACAGAGAATCCGTCTGGCACAAAAGTATACGCCCGTCATTGTCGGGGAATGGTGTGTGACGAATGAATATGCCTTTGGAATGCGTAAGGATTTCACGAAAGGTGCGCTTTCCGGTATGGCGACATCTCCGGACGCAAAGCAGTACCAGATCAACGCGCCGATTCCCGAGCAGGAGAAGCGAAAACGGTTCCTTGGTCTTGCGCATGCCGAGCTTCGAACCTGGGAAGAAACGGAGGGATGGTTTTACTGGAACTATCAGCTTCTGAGGGATCGAAGGAAAAAGGAAAATGCAGCATCGGATGCAGGCGAACATAAGGAATCGACGCAGAGTACCGGGGCGGGAAAGCAGACCGTGGAAGAGGAACAGAAGGAGATCGAATACCTGACGATCACGGATGAATATTTTAAGGAAGCCTGGGATTTTGCGAGGTGCATGGAACGCGGATGGCTCCCGTCTGCATGGGAGAGAGAATAACGGTCGGCGATCCCGGACTTGAAGACATTGATTTTGTCAAAGACGAACGAATGGATTTGAGGATATTGATTTTTCGTCAAGGACGAACGAAAGGACTTTATTTATGAAACACGCGGATATTGTCAATCGGATGACAGCGGAGGAGAAGGCCGCATTTCTTTCGGGGAAAAGTGAATGGGAGTCCTGGAATTTTGACCGGCTCGGAATCCCGTCGATTTTCATGTCGGACGGACCGAGCGGAATCCGCAAGCAGGCAGGAGAGGGGGACCACCTCGGGCTGAATCCGTCGGTCCCCGCCACCTGCTTTCCGTCCTCCGCAACGCTCTGTAACAGCTGGGACGTATCGCTGGCAGAAGAGGTCGGAGAGGGACTTGGCAGAGAAGCCAGAGCGGAGGGGGTACATGTGCTTCTGGGGCCGGGCATGAACATCAAGCGGAATCCGCTCTGCGGAAGAAATTTTGAATATTTTTCCGAGGACCCGTACCTGACCGGGAAGCTGGCCGCGTCGGAGGTGAGGGGCATACAGTCCCGCGGCGTAGCGGCATGCTGCAAGCACTTCGCCGTGAATTCGCAGGAAACGCGGCGCATGGCCATGAACGCGGTTGTCGATGAGCGGACGCTCCGCGAGATCTATCTGACCGCGTTTGAAATCGCGGTGAAGGAGAGCCATCCGAGGGCGATGATGTCCAGCTACAATGAGGTGAACGGGGTATACGCGAACGAAAATCGTCATCTGCTTACGGATATTCTGCGAAAGGAATGGGGATTCGACGGCTTTGTTGTGACCGACTGGGGCGCGAGCAACGATCACGTCCTCGGCGTGAAGAACGGATCAAATCTGGAGATGCCGAATCCGGGTCTGGACCCGGCCAGAGAACTCCTGGCAGCGGTAAAATCCGGAAGGATTACGCAGGAAGAGGTAGATCAGAGGGTCGATGAGCTCCTGGATGTGGTGCTGGAGCTTACCGGTGAGGCATCGGGGGCGCATGAAAAAGACGGCGGTGATCCGCTTTCCGCTGATAGAGAGACGATCCATCGTGAGAATCACAGGCTTGCGCGAAAAGCGGCGGCGGAGAGCATGGTTCTTTTGAAAAACGAGGATCAGATTCTTCCATTGAAGAGAGGAACAAGAGTCGCGATCATCGGAGATTTTGCCTTTGAGCCACGTTATCAGGGCGCAGGATCTTCCATGGTGAATGCGACTAAAGTAGAAAGCGTAAAGGATCTCGCAGGCGGCTATGATCTTCAGGTCGTGGGGGTGGCCAGAGGATACCGGAGGGACGGCAGCGAGGACGCGGACATGATTGGGGAAGCGGTTGCCCTGGCGCAGCAGGCAGACGTTGTACTGCTATTTTTCGGGCTGAATGAGCAGTCCGAGTCTGAGGGACTGGATCGCACACACCTTCGCATTCCACAGAACCAGATCACGCTGATGCGGGAGATTCAGGAAGCAAACCGGAATACAGTCGGAGTGATCAGCGCGGGATCGGCCATTGAGATGCCGTGGCACCATCATTTCAAGGGGCTCCTTCACGCGTATCTGTCGGGGCAGGCCGGTGCCGGCGCCATGCTCGATGTGCTCACGGGCTCGGTAAACCCGTCCGGACATCTCGGCGAAACCATTCTGAAGAAATATGAGGACACACCGTCCTATTCGTATTATCCGGCGCTTGAGCGGAATTCGGAATACCGTGAGAGCGTGTTTGTGGGCTACCGCTACTTTGAGACTGCGGACGTTCCTGTGCTTTTCCCGTTCGGATACGGCCTTTCGTATACCAGCTTCGAATATTCCGGACTGCAGGCAGATGAGACAGGAATCCGGTTTACGCTGAAAAATACCGGTGCGTATGACGGCGCCGAGGTCGCACAGATGTATGTGGGCAAGAAGGATTCAGACATTTTCCGTCCGGTCCGGGAGCTGAAGGGGTTTGCCAAGGTATTTCTGAAGGCCGGCGAGGAGGCAAGCGTGAGCATCCCGTTCGATGACAAGACCTTCCGTGTGTGGAACCGTATGACAGAGCGCTGGGAAATCGAAGGCGGAACGTACCAGATTTCTGTCGGATCCAGCTGCCGGGATTTGCGTCTTTTTACTTCAGTGGAGAAGCAGGGGGATCTGGAGCGGCTTCCGTATGATCGCGAGAAATGCAGCTGTTATTACAAGGCGGACGTCCGAAGGGTTTCCGACGAGGCGTTTGAAGAGATACTGGGGTATCCGGTTCCCTCCGGCGCATGGAACCAGAAAAGCCTCGATATCAATGACGCGCTCTGCCAGATGTATTACGCGAAGAGTCCCCTCGCAAGAAGGATATACAAGGTTCTGGACAGAAAACTGAAAAAATCGCAGTCGGAAGGCGGTGTGCCGGATCTGAATACGATGTTCCAGTACAACATGCCGTTCCGCGCGATTGCCAAGATGACCGGAGGCCTGGTGTCCATGGAAATGGTTCGCAGTATGGTAGATATGGTAAACGGACACTTCTTCCGGGGAATGGGAGGCGTGATCGGAGGATTTTTCCGGAACAGGAGAGAAAATAAGCAATATCTTCGAAAAATAAAATGAAACGAGATAAAATATAATATAAAATAATAGCAGGTCCGTGGTGGTTGGGTGCCATAAACGGACCTGTTTTTGTATAATACGATACCTTGTGCCACAAACTGTATAAGCCACAGATTGCGTCGTGCTGTGCACTTCCGCAGCACCACAGGTATTCAGGACGAACCCGGATTCTTCAGCGTTGCGGCATAAATGGCCCACGGGATGGAGTCTGCGATCTCAAGGCAGCGGATATCCTTTTGAACGATTTCTGAGGCGTGGAGATTGACATCAATGCCGATGCCATACCCGCGGGAGACAAAAAGATAGATCAGGGAACTTTCCATGGTCCGGATGGAGATCTGTGGTACAAAGCCCAGTTCCTGGCATTTGGTTACGACCGAGTTAAAAATACTGAATTTTTCGTTGAGGGTAATCAGCTTCTGGTTCTGGAGATCCTCAAAGGACAGAACCTCCTTTTCGTAGAGCGGATGTCCGCGATACACGACAGCACACAGTCTGGTCTCGAAGATTTTCTGCTCGCGTACCATCGGAGACCGGAAATGGTCGATGATGTAAGCGGTGTCGATTTTTCCTCCGAGGAGGAGATCCTTGATATTCTGGTTGAAATCCTCGGTCCACTCCACCGCCTCGCTTCCGATCAATTCCCGGTTCAGAGACTGCAGAGAGGGCACAGCCTGCAGGGCGCGGACGACACCGCAGGCAAAGCCTACGCGTCGGGAATGGCGGGAGAAATCGATTCGCTTCATTTCTATTTCCAGATCCTGCAGACGGTAAAGCATTTCCTTGCTGTGCTTGTAAAGATAGTCTCCGCTTCTGGTGGGAGCAAGCCCTGCCGCAGAGCGGCGGAAGAGCATGACACCGAGCTCCTCTTCCAGGCGGTTGATGTTTTTTCCCATTCCCTGAGGAGAAATATAGAATCGCTCAGAGGCCTTGTTCAGACTTCCGGTCTCATAGCAGGCGCAGAAATAGCGAAGCGTTTTTGTGTCCATTACAAAAGAAACCTCCTTTTCCGGCATCATCATTTTGTTTGTATTATACCTCAAAACCATCCGTTTTTTATTCTAATAATTACACGTGTAGAAAATAAAAGTTTCTACTCGACATCTGCTTGTTGATGGAAAAATACGTCAGAGCGGTATATGCTGGGTATAGTTAATTTGTTAACGAGAGCCGCTGAATAGCTTGAACGACTGGAATCATGTACAGGAGGTTTTTATGAGAACCAGAAAATACCCGAATCTTTGCAAGCCGATTACGATCGGCAGAACGACTTTCCGAAACCGTATGTTTTCTGCACCGATGGGCGGGACGGACATCACAAATGACGGCTGTATCGGGCCAAAGTCGACGGCCTTCTATGAGCTCCGCTCCAAGGGCGGCGCAGCCGCGGTTACGGTGAGCGAATGCATGGTTCATCCGCAGACGGACGGGTCCCATGCCTATCACCTGGATGAATCGATTCTGAATTCTCTTGCATGTGCCACCTATACGGCGGATGCGATCCGGAGGCATGGAGGCATCCCGAGCCTGGAGCTTTCGCACTCGGGGATGTTTGCCGGCACCTATATGACGGACAAGAAAAAGCAGCATGAGCTTCACCAGTGGGGGCCCTCCGATACGGTCCGCGCGGACGGTGTGCAGGTGAAGGCTCTGACAAAGGAAATGATTGACGACATTGTGGCATCGTACGGACATGTGGCCGGCCTTGCGAAGCGCGCGGGCTTTGAGATGCTCATGATTCACGGCGGCCACGGGTGGCTGATCAACCAGTTTCTGTCGCCGCTCTTTAATCATCGGACAGATGAATACGGCGGATCATTGGAGAACCGCACGCGCTTCGCGGTGGAGGTGCTGAAGTCGGTGCGGGAGGCGGTAGGCCCCTTTTTCCCGATTGAGTTCCGGATGAGCGGGGCGGAGTTTGCCGAAGGCGGGTATGACCTGGAGGAAGGTGTCCGCATTGCGCAGTCGATCGAGCCTTATGCCGACATCATTCATGTATCTGCGGGAACCTATCAGAAGACGTTCGGTATCACGCATCCTTCCATGTTTGAAGATCATGGACGGAATGTCTATCTTGCGGCAGAGATCCGGAAGCACGTGCATAAGCCTGTCGCGACAATCGGAGGACTGAACGATCCGGCACAGATGGAAGAGATCATCGCTTCCGGAAAAGCGGACATCGTGTACATGGGACGGGCGCTTCTGGCGGATCCTTTCCTTCCGAGAAAAATAAACGAGGGAAGAGAGGATGAGATCGTCCGCTGTCTGCGCTGCTTTACCTGTATGGCAGAGCGCGCAGCCACATCTACCAGACGGTGTACGGTGAACCCTCTGATCGGAAGAGAGCTTGAGGGCGATGAAATCCAGCTGGCTCCGGTAAAGAAAAAGGTTCTCGTGGCCGGAGGCGGTCCCGGAGGACTGTATGCGGCTTATACCGCGGCAAGGCGGGGACATCAGGTCATCTTGTGTGAGAAGGAAAAAGAGATCGGCGGTATTTTGAAATCGGAGCAGGCGCTGCCGTTCAAATATGAGATGTATCAGCTGTCAGGGACGTATCGGCTGCTCTGTGAGAAGGCCGGTGTGGAAATCCGCACGGGCACAGAGGTTACACCGGAATATGTGGATCAGGAAGCACCGGACGCGCTGATTCTTGCTGTCGGCTCCACACCGCTTGTACCGCCGATCCCGGGACTGCGCGGGGAGAACGGCGCGAATGTGATCGTCGTCAACAACTATTATCTCGAAAAGGAGCGGTGTACAGATCATGTCGTTGTCTTCGGCGGCGGCCTCGCGGGCTGTGAATGTGCGGTACATCTGGGACAGGAGGGAAAGCACGTCGAGATCGTTGAGATGCGGGATATGCTTGCGCCGGACGCGAACGTCCGTCACCGTCCGCTTCTGATGGCGCAGATCGATAAGTATTGCACGGTTCATACTGGCTACAAGGGGCTCGAGGTTACGAAGGAGGGAATTTTCTGTGAGACGAAGGACGGAGAGAAGGTTCTGGTTCCCGGAGATACGGTGATCTGTGCGCTCGGTCAGAGATCACGGACCGACGTAGTGGAATCGCTGATGGACACGGCTCCCTTTGTCCGCGTGATCGGAGATGCCTCAAGAGTTTCCACGATCACAAACGCTGTGTACTGGGGATACCACGCGGCACTGGATATCTGATGATTGGAAGCGGCGCAACACGGAAAGGCGTCGAATTGTATCGAATGCGGACAGTTCGAGGGTGTCTGCCCGCAGCATCTTCATATCATCGATTTCCTGAAAGATGTAAGCAGGCATTTTGAGTGCTGAGTACTTGAAAGAAGTGACGGATTTGGAAAATGAAAAAGTATTTACGATGAAGTTTTCAAAGGTGTATCCGCTGCTGGTGGCAAAAGCGGAACGAAAGGGCAGAACAAAAGATCCGCTACCTGGATAAGCTGATTGATGAGCTGGCAAAGGGAAAATCAATGGAAAAAATTATGCGGTAGCAATAACCTGGCCGTTCACAAAGTAAGATAAGCGACCGGGATGCTGACCGGGATATTGATTAGGGCAACATTGCAAAAGCACCCCGATTAGTGTACAATATTACCGTTTTGATTCTACAGGGCTGTTCAAGCGCTGCGACCTGGCGGAAGATATCAGGACACTTCCATATCGGTATCACCATGAATCTGTAGCTTATACAGTTCGTGGCACTCAGTATTTTTGGAAAAGTGCGCAGAGCCCGTCAATATAAGGATTTTTAAGGAGATATAAGCAGAAATGAAACTAGGAATCGTAGGACTTCCGAACGTAGGAAAAAGTACTCTGTTTAACGCACTGACACAGGCCGGCGCAGAAATGGCGAACTATCCGTTCTGTACGATCGACCCGAACGTCGGTGTCGTTCCGGTGCCGGATGAGAGACTGAAGCTGCTGGGAGATTTCTTCCACTCGAAAAAGGTAACTCCGGCGGTTGTCGAATTCGTCGATATTGCCGGACTGGTGAAGGGTGCATCCAAGGGTGAGGGCCTGGGCAACCAGTTTCTTGCCAATATCCGGGAGTGCGATGCCATTGTCCATGTGGTCAGATGCTTTGAGGATCCGAACGTAATTCATGTGGATGGCAGTGTGGATCCGACCAGAGATATCGAGACGATCGATCTTGAGCTGATTTTCGCGGATCTTGAGGTGCTGGAGAGAAGAATCTCGAAGACTACAAAGGCTGCCCGCATCGGAGATAAGTCTGTGAAGACGGAGCTGGAGATGCTTCTGGCGTTGAAGGCACATCTGGAGGACGGCAAGGATGCGATTTCCTTTGATCTGGAACCTTACAGAGATGAGGAGAGCGTTTTGACTGCTTTCAATGAGCTGAATCTCCTTACCGCGAAGCCGGTAATCTATGCGGCGAATGTAGCGGAAGATGATCTTGCGGACGATGGAGCCTCCAATCCGCATGTTCAGGCAGTGCGTGAATTGGCAAAGGGAAAGAACAGTGAGGTCTTCGTAGTGAGTGCCGAGATCGAGGCCGAGATGTCGGAGATGAGTGACGAGGATAAGGAAATGTTCCTGGAGGATCTCGGTGTGAAATCATCCGGAATGGACAAGCTGATTCAGGCATCCTACCGCACGCTTGGGCTGATGAGCTTCCTCACCGGCGGTGAGGATGAAACCCGTGCGTGGACGATCAAGATCGGCACAAAGGCACCGCAGGCGGCCGGTAAGATTCACAGCGATTTTGAACGTGGCTTCATCAAGGCAGAGGTGATCAATTATCAGGAGCTTCTGGACTGCGGTTCCTATCCGGCAGCCCGTGAAAAAGGGCTGGTCCGCATGGAGGGCAAGGACTATGTCGTTCAGGACGGAGATGTCATCATCTTCCGGTTTAATGTGTGATGATAATCTTTGGTGACTCGGTGGCGTGAATTTTCACGCGTAAAGAAAAAGGGGCTGTCGCACTAATGCGACGGCCCCTTTTATCTCGATCATATGCAGATATCCATCTGCGGGATATCATTTTATACAGAAAACACTCATACAATACTTTGTGCCACAAACTGTATAAGCTACGGATTGCTCTGTGCTTCGCACTCCCGCAAACCTACAAGTATGAGCACTTCCTTCTTCATAGTGTGACTTGGAAGGAAATATCCGGTTTGGTGTAGGTGACGGAAATTTTTCCATGGTGATTTTCGACGATCTGGTTTGCCATGGAGAGCCCGATGCCGTAGCCGGATTTTTTGCTGTTGTGGGAGGTGTCCTCACGGTAGAAGCGATCGAAGAAGCGATCGTATCTGACATTTTCCCCTTCCGCATACGTATTCGTGACAGTCAGAAGAATGCCTCGCCCTCGTGCCCGTGTCTTGAGAGAAACGGAAATGGTCCCGCTGTCGTCGCAGTATTTTACGGCGTTGTCGATCAAGATATTGACAAGTTCGGGAAGCGCGCGTGGATCGCCGGTTACATGCAGATCCGGAGCAATTTCCGCTTGCAGGGATTTGCCCTGCTGTTCGGCGATGGTGCGATAAGAATCCACGGACTCTCTTGCTGCAGCGGACATATCTACATCTTCGGGGTCTTCGAAGGTGGTTTCCTGAATCTTCGCAAGACGGATCAGATTGTTTACGAGACCGGTCAGGCGTGTGACCTGGTTCCGGATACTGGTGGTCCACTCATTTTTCCCATCGATCATTTCGAGAACCTCCGCGTTTGCGGAGATGACGGCCAGCGGGGTCTTCAGCTCGTGACCGGCGTTGGTGATAAACTGCTTCTGGCTTTCCATATTCCGGGCAACCGGCTGGACCACCCTTTTGGAAATGAGTGTAACTATAATAAGGAAGGCGATGGTACAGAAAATGCCGAACATGATGGAGTAACGGGCGAAGGTGCGGACGCTGCGAAATTCGCCGGTAGTATCCATAAAGACCAGGATGGCATTTCCTTCGGTGCTCTTTTCGCTGAGGTAGGAATACGTCAGTCCGTTATATACAAAGATTCCCTTTTTTCTTGCGGATTTTGCATGGGATTCGGCAAGAGTGCGGATTTCATCCTCCGTCAGGGAGGAGATGTGATCATCCAGAATACTGCTGACGGCACCGTCCTTATCGAAGATCACAGAAAAATAACGGAGCTGGTAGTTACTCTCCGGCGTGAGATCGAGATCTTTCTCTGCGGAGTTTCCGTTCGTGTCGGTAAACGACTGCAGAAAGTCGCGGAGACGTTTAAAAAGATCGGTTGAATCGGAAGAGGCGTCAGTGCCGGATTGCGGATTTTTTGCGGAAGAGTTTTCCGGAATCGAAACGCTGCTGCCGGAAGAAGCTGTGACCTGGGATTCCCCGCTCAGATATTTTCGGTAGTCATCTATCGTGATATGGGGAAGTTCACCTCCGTTGTCGGCGATATATTTCAGTTCCCGCTGCACCTCAACGCTTTTCGATCTGTAGTTGACGATGTTGATCGGGATGATCAGCAGGGATATCAAAATGATTACAGAGAGTGTGGCGTATGTAATGAATTGACGCTGCAGTTTTTTGATCATTCTGTATCTGCCTTTCGTTTTTCCAGTCGATAGCTTCCGCCCCGGTTGCCGGTGATTATCAGGTCTGCCTCTATGGCGTCCAGCTTGTTGCGCAGATAGGAAATGTACATCCAGACAAGCTCCGGTTCTGCGTCCGGGGTGTCTTTCCATACGTGTTCCAAAAGCTCCTGCGTCGTCAGGTCTTTTTCCGGATTGAGCATAAAAAATTCCATCATTTTTGCCTCTTTGCTTGCAAGACGTATGGAATTCCGGCTGGAGAGTTCCTGTTCCGCGGTATTCAGGGTGACAGAGCCGACGTTCAGCTGTCTGGGCGTATAGGAATCGCTGCGTCTTGTCTGAGAACGGATGCGGGCGAGCAGCTCGCCCATGGCAAAGGGCTTCGTCAGATAGTCGTCGGCTCCGGCGTCCAGACCGGTGATTCGGTCGTCAATTTCGGATTTGGCGGTAAGCATGATGACGGGAGTGACATTCCCGTGGCTTCGGAGCTGCTTCAGTGCCTCGATTCCGTCCATTTTTGGCATCATGATATCAAAGATCATACAGTCATAGGAATTTTGAAGCGCTTTTTGTAGAGCCGCTTCGCCGTCAAAAACGGCATCTGTTTCATATCCGGAATGTGTCAGGACCGCCACAAGCGCTCTTGACAGGTCTTCTTCATCTTCAGCAAGCAGTAGTTTCATGGTAACTCCTCTCTAGACATATTTATACATACTCTACAAGAAACCATTCTGGGCTTTAGAATAGATCGGGCGGGTCTCACGGTTCTTCTGAATGCGTCTGTTCGGTCTTACTGTTCTCGTTAATCAGATTGCGGATCGTCTGCATGGAGACGTCGCAGGAGGCGAGCTCATCGGCGCATCGTTTCAGTTCTGTCGTGATTATTTTTTCATTGGAGATGCTGTGTTTGTATTTTAATTGGTGTTCCAGGCTGGCCCACATGTCCATAGCGATGGTTCGCAGCTGGATTTCTACAAAGTAGTGTCCGGGATTGCGGCCCAGCACGTCTTCATAAGGAACGGTGAGTTCCAGAATCATGTGATAGCTCCGGTATCCGTTTGGCTTGGCGTGCCGGATATAGTCCTTCTCTTTTCTTACCGTGACATCCGGGAAGGATTTCAGATAATCGATGATGGAATATATATCATCGATGAAACGGGTGACGATGCGCAGGCCGATCGAGTCTGTTATGATATGCAAGGCCGATTCGGGTGTTTGCGGAAGTCCCTTCCGGTCACATTTTTCGCGCATACTGGCCTCGCTTTTAATCCGAGCGTTCAGATGCTCATAGATGCCGTCTCCGGTCTCTTCCTTTATTCTTTCATTATGCGCGGTGATTCTTCCGGTTATCTCCTGCATGACCGAATCTAATGTGTCCTTGTATTTTCCGTATATGGACGTTTCCGGAGCTGACGCAGCGGAAGAAACGGGGGCTGCTTCCGGAATTCCCGGGCGGATATCCTTTTTTTCCATTTGTTACTCCTTTGTTCTTTCTTCGGGCTGCCTTGTCTGCATCCAGTAAGCGCCCATGCTTTGTCCGGGTTTGCCGGTAACCTCGTCATTCAGATATTCCGTAAGACTGACACCGGCAGGATTCCATGCGTTGGCTTCCGACACGGATTCGTACTCGATCTCCGCATACCAGAACTCGGTAGGCTGCCCTTCGTCTACATGGTTCACCTCGAGATGGCTGCCGTCGGGGAGCAGATAGGTGCGTCTGACCTTTGGAATCAGCGGAAGCGCGATCAGATCCTCCAGCTGACGGAAGATTTCCGCGGTAATGGGGAACTCAATTTCTTTTCTCGCCAGTCCGCCTCCGGATTTGAAACAGAGAATAAATTCCGTTTTGCCATTCACCATGGCTTCTTCCCGGATGCGTACCGTCGGATATACGGAAATGTATCCCTGCCTCATATTCTGCTCAAAGAGGATGGGAAAATCTATCTCCGGCCATCCCTTTACCATCCATTTACGTTCAATTTCCATAAGAGCCTCCCTCATTTTTCCTTTTGGTTTTATACAAAGGATAGCATAAGATTGTAATCATTGTGTGATAAATTGAATTGAAATCGCAAGAAGCATGTGCTATCGTATGAATGCTTGCTGTATAAGCTCTTCAAAAATGCAGAAGGACTCGTCGCACGCGAAGCGCGCGTAAGAGGCTGAATGCGAATACCTATTAGCGGCAAGAAAGCTGCTAAGAGGCTGAATGCGAATACCTGTTAGTGGCACGGAAGTTGCGAAACAGCTTTCGTGACGCGGGGACTTATACAGTTTGCGGCACGATGGATTGTATGGATATTTACATAATAAGGAAGATTTTATATGTCCAATAAGATAAAAACCATGCTTGCCGTCGGCGCGTGTAAGGCGTCGAGGTCGGCACTGCGTCTGCTGCATCGGGGAGGTACAACGACTCCGGGGCGGATGGCGATGAAATTTGACAGAAATATCCTGGAGACGGTTTCGCAGGGGATGGATATCATTGTCGTTACCGGAACAAACGGGAAGACGACGACCTCAAATATGATCGAGCATGCACTCTCGGGTACCGGTCGGGACGTTCTGGCCAACAAGTCGGGGGCAAATCTGCTCCCGGGTGTAACAGCGGAATTTACGTCAAACGCAACCGCCTTCGGAAAGCCGAAGAAGCATTTTGCGGTGATCGAGTGTGATGAGGGTGCCCTGAAGCAGGTTGTTCCGAGGATTCATCCGAAGGTCATCGTGGTGACGAATCTGTTCCGGGATCAGCTGGACCGGTACGGAGAGGTTATGCATACACTGGAGGAGATCCGCAAGGGAATCAAGATGGTTCCGGATGCGGTGCTCTGCCTGAATGCGGATGATTCCCTTACGGCCTCCCTGGCCCTGGATGTCCCGAACAAGGTTACGTATTTCGGCATCGATTGTCCGATCGGGGAGCAGAAAAACGTCGAGATCTCCGACGCCAGATACTGCATCCGCTGCGGAACAGAATATGAATATGATTACCACACCTACGCCCATCTTGGCGGGTTCCGCTGTCCGAAATGCGGATATCGGCGGATTCGCCCGTCGGTTGCGGTGACGGAGATCGAGAAGGTGTCCTCGTCCGGAAGTGTAGTGCGGATGCGGTTCGGAGAGGATGGAAACAGAAATGCCGGAGGAGCGGAGGACCGTGATGGCTCTTTAGAGAATGTTGGGCCGGGATGCCGTATACCTTCCGCTGAGACAGAGCGGGAGGTGACGATCGGTCTGCCGGCTGTCTACAATATTTATAATGGTGTGGCCGCAATCGCCGCGTACCAGGCGGCAGGATTTGACCGGGAGGAGGTTATTGCTTCTCTGGCGGATGTACACAGCAGCTTTGGCAGAATGGAAACCTTCCGTCTGGGCGAAGTCCCGATCCAGATGATCCTGGTAAAAAATCCGGCCGGCTGCAACCAGGCGCTTTCCTATCTGGCGGGTCTGGGTGAGGATTATCAGGCGGTGTTCTGTCTGAATGACCGGACGGCGGACGGACATGATATCTCCTGGATCTGGGATGCGGATTTTGAAAAGGTATGCAGAGGTCCGCATCTGAAGCATGCGTACGTACTGGGCGACAGGGCGGACGACATGTGTCTGCGGTTGAAGTATGCAGACGCAGAGGAGGCGGATATTGAAAAGGTGCAGGATAACGCTGCGCTGATTGAAAAGCTGAAGAAAAGCTCGGTTCCGGTATTTATTCTTCCGAATTACACCTCCATGCTTTCTCTTCGGGCGGCGCTCGGAGCGATTACCGGAAAACAGGAATTCTGGAAAGGCTGACGGGGAGGACTTGTATGAGTGAATTAAAAATCTGTCACCTCTATCCGGAGGTGCTGAATCTGTACGGCGACCGCGGAAATATCCGCTGTATGCAGAAACGGCTGGAGTGGAGAGGTATAGACGCGAAAATTACACGGGTCGGACTCGGAGACCGGACGGATCTGTCCGATTTTGATCTTTTCTTCATCGGAGGAGGCCAGGATTTTGAACAGGAGGTGCTGCTGGAGGATCTCAAGGCCGGAAAGGCGGATTCCATCCGGTCGGCGATTGAAGACGGCAAGACCTTTCTGTGCATCTGCGGCGGATACCAGATGTTGGGGCATTATTATGAGACCTATGATGGGGTGAAGTGTGAATTCCTCGGAGCAGTCGACTTCTACACAAAGGGCGGAAATGTCAGAATGATTGATAATTATGCGTTCCGGCTGAGCGAGGAATCCGGAGGGAGCACGGTGGTAGGCTTTGAGAACCACAGCGGCAGAACGTATCTCGGGGAAGGTGTAAAACCGCTTGGAACCATCCTGAAGGGGTACGGCAATAACGGGGAGGATCAGACGGAGGGCGTCCGTTATCGAAACGTGTTCGGCTCTTACAGTCATGGGCCGATTTTGCCGAAGAACCCTGAATTTTGCGATTTTCTGCTGAAGACATCACTGGAACGCAAATATGGCTGCTTTGATCTGGAGCCCCTGGGGGATGCCTTCGAGAAACAGGCACATGACAGTGTTCTGGCGAATGTGATGGCCGGAACTGCCGGAAAAGACGACTGAATACAGGTATATTTATGCAGGAGAAGAAACTGAAAATTGAAAACCTTGCCATGCGGATCTCTTTTCTGGGAACGGTCGGCTTTGCTGCCGCGGAGTTCCTGATCTTTTTGATCGCAGGATCCCGGGCGGTCTTGATGGATTTCATCTTCGATTTCGTCGACGTGATCCTGATCGGCCCGCTGATGGTGCTGATCCCATATCTGTATAAGCCTGCCTCGGAGCGTCATCCTTACGGATACGGACAGGTGGAATCTCTGTTTATTATTATGAAATACCTGGCGCTGGTGGTGGTTGACATCAGCCTTCTCTATGACAATGTTGTGACGGTTATCCATGGCGGGCACACGATCAATGCGGGCACCGTTTTTGTCTATGAGATGATCTCGAGTATCGGGACGCTCGCAATGTGCCTGGTTCTCAGATATCTGAGCCGCAAATACGAATCCATGATCATTGAAGCAGAGATTTTCTCCTGGAAGATTTATGTTTATACCAGTGCGGGACTTGCACTGGCCTTTCTTCTGGCTATATTTCTCAAAAGCACCTCGTTCGCTTTTGTGATTCCTTACATGGACCCGGTAATCGCTTCCGTGATGGCCGTTGTATTGATTATACGTCCCATTCGCGAAATTATAGCCAATACCCGGAATCTGCTGCTTTTTTCGGCACCCCCGGAGACGGTAGAAGAGGTGCGGGCGGTAGCGGAAGAGGAACTGCGGAAATACTCCTGTGAAATCAGCTTCCTGGAGGTGATACAGACAGGCCGGAAAACCTGGGTAGAGATTTACATCGACAGTGAATCGGAGGTGGTTATTCTCCGGCATCTGCATCTGATCAGAGATGCAATCCGCGAGAGACTTAAGGGGAAGTTCGATCAGTACTATGTGGAGCTGATCCCGGATATCCCGAATTAACGGAAAGTGATGACTGAAACAGAATCAAATCGCACAAGTGCCAGACCGGTCCTCCATTCGGGACCGGTTTTTTCACAGAAATTTTCGCGAAAATCGGTTGATTTTTGAGGGGGCTGAGACTAAAATGGGAACATAGGTGGTGATTTGTGGTGAATAGTGGTAGAAAATGGAGACCAGAACGCTTCACGGGGAGGAAGTGGAGGATTCTCCGCCACAGTCACAAATGAGGTTGATGTTTCTATGTTCATGGGTGAGTACAGCCATACAATCGATAGTAAAGGAAGACTGATCATCCCATCCAAATTCAGGGAGGAACTTGGGGAGAGTTTTGTCCTGACAAGAGGATTGGACGGATGTCTCTCCATCTATTCGGCTGCGTCATGGAAAGCCTTTGAGGAGAAGCTGTCTCAATTGCCACTTACAAGTAAAGATGCAAGAACCTTCACCCGTTTCTTTGTCAGCGGAGCAACAGGCTGCGAACTGGACAAGCAGGGGAGAATTCTCGTGCCGGGTACGCTGCGGGAATATGCTGGTCTGGAGAAGGATGTGATCCTGGCCGGGAACCTGGATCGTATCGAAGTCTGGAGCAAGGACCGATGGGCGGATAACAACGATTACGAAGACATGGATGCCATTGCGAAGGGACTGCAGGATATTGGAGTGTCAATCTGAAGTCTGGCGCAGGAGCGGTGATATGGAATTCAGTCATAAATCGGTATTGTTGAATGAGACCATCGGGAATCTGAAAATCAAACCTGACGGAATCTACGTGGACGGCACATTAGGGGGTGGCGGACACGCTTTGGAAGTTTGCAAGCGTCTTACAGATGGTGGAAGACTCATCGGGATTGACCAGGATGCGGACGCGATTGAAGCAGCCGGGAATCGTCTTATAGAATATAAGGATCGGGTAACGATTCTCCGGGGCAATTATCACGAGATGAAAAGCATGCTGGCAGATCAGGGGATTGCGGGTGTCGACGGCATACTGCTGGACCTGGGAGTATCTTCGCATCAGCTGGATGATTCAAGCCGGGGATTTACCTACCGTGCAGACGCTCCGCTGGACATGAGAATGGACCAGAGACGTGAGCTTTCTGCCTACACGGTCGTAAATACCTACAGCAAAGAGCAGTTGTATCAAGTGATTCGTGATTATGGCGAGGAAAAGTTTGCCGAGAATATCGCCAAACACATCTGTCTGGAACGGGAGAAGCGGCCGATCCGGACCACAGGAGAACTTGCCGATATCATCAAGGCTTCTATTCCGGCCAGAATGAGAGCGACGGGCGGACATCCGGCGAAGCGGACGTTTCAGGCAATCCGTATTGAGGTGAACGGGGAGCTTGATGTACTCAAGGATTCGCTGGACAGCATGATCGATCTGCTGAATGAAGGCGGAAGAATCTGTGTGATCACCTTTCATTCGCTGGAAGATCGCATCGTGAAAAATATTTTCAGGAGAAATGAAAACCCTTGTATCTGTCCTCCGCAGTTTCCGGTTTGTGTATGTGGAAGAAAGTCAAAGGGTTTTGTTGTAACAAGAAAGCCTATCGTTCCATCGGTAGAAGAGATGGAGGAGAATCCACGCTCCAAGAGCGCCAAGCTCAGGGTGTTCGAGAAGAAAAGCGCAGGATGATTTTCCTGAATACAGGATAGCAGGAATGGCCAGAAAAAATTCGAAATCATATACAAGTGCAAAACGAAGGGTAAATTCGATAAAATCGGGCTCGGTAAAGTACTACAGACTGCAGGAGTCATATGAAGACGGTAACGCCGTCCGAAGTTTTGAGGAAGAGACGGAGGAGGACATTATCGAGGAGGCAAGACCGAAGGTGAGCAAGCGGACGAAGCATAACCGCGCCAGAGCGAAGAATATGAGCGCCGGATACGTTCTTTTTCTTTCTGCGGTGTGCATTGTCACGGTCTTTCTCTGCATTCATTATTTGCAGCTGCGTTCTGATCTGACCAATCAGACAGAAAAGATCGCTTCCATGCAGAACACGCTCAATCAGCTCAAGGCGGATAATGATGCGTATTACAAGGCAACGATGGCGTCGCTGTCGATGGATGATGTGAAGGATACGGCACTGAATAAGCTGAACATGCATTATGCCACGGAGTCTCAGATTCGCTATTATAACGCGGAGGATGAGAGCTATGTACGCCAGTACCAGAGCTTGTCCGGAGAGAACGGATAAGTGTTTATGGGGAGAGGACACTCCCTGTTTCAGAAGCTGTACGTCACAGATAACCGGTAAACGGTTTCTTTCATGTGCTTCTGGAAACGGGAGACAAAGAGATAGGAGTATGCTATAATTTCAGAACCATGTGAATTGATCTGAGAGGACGCGCTGCGATCATGCGGCATTAGGCGCGGCTTCTCAGATTAGTTCATATGGTTCTGATGGCGTTTACATGGAAAAAGGAGATTGAAATTTGAGCAGAAGAAAGAAATCCGGGGCAAGCGCGGAGAAGAAAAGAGAACGCCGGATGCGTCAGCGTCGGATTGGTCTCAGAACGAGCAAGAAGCTGGTGGGATTGTTCCTTCTGGTTGTTCTTTGTCTGGCAGGACTTGCTCTTCGCATTACCTATATCAATGCCTCCCAGGGAGAACGGTATGAGCGGATTGTGCAGACGCAGGCGCAGCAGCAATACACCAGTACGACAATTCCATACCGACGGGGAGACATTACGGACAGAAACGGGACGATTCTTGCGTCGAGTGAAAAGGAATATAACGTGATCCTTGACTGTAAGGTCGTAAATACGGAGGTAAGCGGTCTGGACGGTACCACGAGTCAGACATATCTGGAACCGACCGTGAAGGCTCTTGTCAATGAGTTGGGCATCGATGAGGCCTCCATCCGGAAGCTGCTCACAGATGACAGTACCAAGAACAGCCAGTATCAGATCCTGAAGAGCGGACTGTCGATCACAGATAAGCAGAAATTTGAAAAATATACCGACTTGACGAGCAAGGAAAATGCGAATCTTACCGATGCAGAGAAGGAAGAACGGCAAAATGTCAGGGGCGTCTGGTTTGAAGAAAAGTATGTGCGGACATATCCGCTGAAGTCACTTGCCTGCGACACCATCGGCTTTACCTATGATGGAACGACTGCGGACTGGGGAATTGAGGGGTATTATTCCAATATCCTGAATGGCGTAGACGGGAGACAGTACGGATATTACACGGACAACGCGGATGTGGAACAGTCCACAATTGCCGCAAAAGACGGGGACAATGTTGTATCCACGATCGATGTCAACGTTCAGCAGATTATTCGCGATGCTCTGCAGCAGTACGAAAATGAAATGGCGGATAATGACCAGAAGAACAATGGCGCAAAAAACGTCGGCGTTGTGGTGATGGATCCGAATACCGGTGAAGTTCTCGGGATGGATTCTGACAGATGGTATGATCTGAATAATCCGCGGGATCTCACTCCGTTTTATACGAAGGAAGAAATTAAGAAGATGAGCAACAATGATATGATGGACGCACTGAGCAGTCTGTGGCAGAACTTCACCATATCAAATGCGTATGAGCCGGGATCGGTCTACAAGCCGATCACCGTTGCGGAAGGATATACGACCGGAGTCCTGAATGACAATTCTACATTTTTCTGCGACGGAGGAGAGCAGGTGGCCGACAAGTATATCGCCTGCGAGGGTACGCACGGTCAGATTACCGTCGCTGAGGCTGTCAAGTATTCCTGTAATGATGCGCTGATGCAGATCGGTGCTCTGATCGGTGAGAAGAACTTCCTGAAGTATGATAACATCTTCAATTTTGGCATGAAAACGGGAATTGACCTCCCCGGAGAAAGCTCCGGACTGTTGTTTGATGCGGATACCATGGGACCGGTTGAGCTTGCGACCTCTTCCTTCGGACAAGGCTTCACCGTTACGATGATTCAGGAGGCCGCTGCCATCTCCGCAGCCATTAACGGGGGATATTATTACAAGCCTCATGTGGTCAAGCAGATTACAGATGAGAATGGCGCCGTTGTGCAGACGATCAATCCGGTTCTGGAGAGAAGAACAAATACCGAAGAGGTAAGCAAGAAGGTCCGGGAAGCGATGGGCGCCGTTATGGAATACGGAGGAACCGGATACGTAACGAAAATCCCGGGATACAGTATGGGAGGCAAAACGGGAACCGCGGAAAAGCTCCCCCGGGGCAATAACAAGTACAGCCTTTCCTTTATCGGATTTGCGCCTCTTGATGATCCGAAGGTTGTGGTCTATGTCACGGTAGATGAGCCAAATGCGGACAATCAGGAATCCTCATGCTATGCGGAGAGCATAGCGAGGAATATTTTCACAGAGCTTCTTCCTTATATGAATATCTTTCCGGACGAAGAAGGGTATACGGCCTCTGATGTTGAAACAGGCTTTGTGACGAGCGCGCAGATGATCGGTAAGGAATATTCCATCGGCGAAAACGGACCGATTTACACGGCGACCGGTAAATTATCCTCCGGAGACGACACGTCTTCCGATGGGGACGCGTCGTCTGGCAATAACAGCGCTGATTCAGCCACAACGGAGGCGGGAGAAACCGTTACCGGAAATGATACAACAGTCGGAACGGCACAGGACGGAACGGATCTGCCGACTGTGGACATTGGATCAGAGGATACCGAAAGCGGGAACGATTACTTTACGGACGGCGTGAGCAACGAGGACCTGTCGAATTATCTGTCGGACAATCCGTAAGGGAACATCCTTAGCAAGCGGTTGACAGGATGTGGAAAGTATGTAATATATGTTTACTGGCCGGGCTTTTTCGGGGCGCCGGTCAGTTATTATATGAAGTTAAAGTGGGAGATAGGATATGAAATGGATTGAATTTTTACCGGTATTTATCGCGTTCCTGGTGACCGCAGTCTGCACGGGACTGCTGATTCCCTTCCTGAACCGCAAAAAGGTGGATCAGACAGAGCGAAAGGAAGGCGTGGCCTCGCATCTGAAGAAGGCGGGAACGCCGACAATGGGAGGCATAGCGATTATCCTTGGCATTCTGGTCGTGGCGCTTTTGTATTTCCGCTCTGAGCCGACCATTGTCCCGATTATGATTCTGACCTTCGGCTTCGGTCTGGTAGGTTTTCTGGATGATTTTCTGAAGGTGGTTCTGCATCGCTCGGATGGACTGATCGCCTGGCAGAAGCTGATTCTTGAATTTGTTGTGACGGCGATTTTTCTGTATGTCATGGTGCATGTGTACGGCGTGTCTCTGGCCATGCTTGTTCCGTTTAATACGGCAGCGTCGGTTGATTTCGGTGCGTTCAATATTCCGTTTGCTTTTCTTGTGATTCTTGCCACGGTAAATGGTGTGAATTTTACCGACGGTCTGGACGGCCTGGCATCCTCCGTCACAATCGTGGTTGCGCTGTTTTTCTCGGTATCCTCTATGATGCTGTCCGGCGGAATTACGCCGGTTACCTTTGCCGTGGTCGGTTCTTTGATGGGCTTTCTTCTGTTCAATGCATATCCTGCAAAGATCTTCATGGGAGATACCGGGTCCCTTGCGCTCGGGGGATTTGTTGCCGGAAGCGCATACATGATGAAGATGCCGCTGTATATTCCGATCGTCGGATTCATTTACGCCTTTGAGCTTGTCTCTGTAGCGCTTCAGGTTACATATTTTAAGCTGACACATGGGAAGCGAATCTTCAAGATGACGCCGATTCACCATCATTTCGAGCTGTGCGGATGGTCTGAGACAAGGATTGTGACGACCTTCACGATTATCACAGCCCTTCTGTGCCTTCTTGCTACAAAGTAATCGGTTCGTTTTTGTATTTTGGTGCGGGAGTGCGGAGCACGGAGTAATCCGCAGGTTATACAGCTTGCGTTACAAGGTATCGTATGTGTGGTTACGCATAAATCTGAGCCTCGGAGATGGGGCCGTCATTTCAGAGATGGGAAAGGACATAAGAAAATGGATGTAAAGGGAAAGAAAGTACTTGTATTCGGATGCGGAAAGAGCGGCATCGGCGCAACCCGTCTGCTTCTGGCAAAAGGGGCGGATCCGATTATCTACGACGGCAATGAGAAGGCGGACCGGAAGAAGATACAGGACAGCCTGGGCGCGGAAGTGAAGATTGTTCTTGGAAATCTTCCGGAAGAAACAGCGAAGCAGGTTGAACTCGTGGTCATGAGCCCGGGGGTTCCCTGCGATATTCCGGTTGTTCAGGATTTTTACGCAAGGAAAGTCCCCGTATGGGGTGAGGTAGAGCTCGCTTACCGGGTCGGAAAGGGAAAAGTACTGGCAGTCACCGGCACAAATGGAAAAACGACGACGGTGACGCTTCTGGGTGAGATCATGAAGAACTATTATCCGGAGGTCTATGTTGTCGGAAATATCGGAACACCTTATACGGACGTTGCTCTCGAACAGAGCGAGAACGCCTGGACAGTGGCGGAGGTCAGCAGCTTTCAGATGGAGACAATTGAGAGCTTCCATCCGGTTGCCTCTGCGATCACAAATATCACGGAGGATCATCTGAACCGGCACCATACAATGAAGGAGTATATCCGGTGCAAAGAGCGTATCGCAGAGAATCAGACGGCGGAGGATGTCTGTGTTCTGAATTATGAAGACGATGTGCTTCGAGAATTCGGGGCGCAGGTAAAAGCAAGGGTGATCTATTTTTCCAGCCGCAGAGTTCTGGACAGGGGCATTTATCTGGACAATGGCACCATTTATATCGCAGATGGGAAGGAGATTATTCCGGTCGTACGGACGGATGATCTTCAGCTTCTCGGCCTCCACAATTTTGAGAATATCATGGTGGCCGTGGCGATGGCGTATCATGCGGGCGTACCCATGGACAGCATACGGAAGACGGTCTGTGCCTTCAAGGGCGTTGCGCATCGGATTGAATACGTGGCTGAAGTGAACGGGGTAAAATATTATAACGATTCCAAGGGCACGAATCCCGATGCCGCGATCAAGGGAATTCAGGCCATGAATCGGCCGACCTGTCTGATCGGAGGCGGTTTTGACAAGGAACTGGCGTTTGACGACTGGATCAGAGCGTTTGACGGCAAGGTAAAGTTCCTTGCATTGATCGGACAGACGAGGGAAAAGATCGCCGAGACTGCCCTGAGGCTCGGTTTCCCGGAAAAAAATATTGCCTTTTTCGACAACCTGGAACAGGCGACAAAGGCGTGCGCCGATCATGCTGTTCCGGGGGATGCTGTTCTGCTGTCGCCGGCATGTGCAAGCTGGGGGCAGTTTGACAACTATGAGCAGCGGGGAGACATGTTTAAGCAGTATGTCAGAAGTATGACTGGCAGCCGCGAATAAAGGAGTTCAGGTTGGATCAGGAAAAAACAAAGCATCTGGAAAAGAGAAAACGAGAGAGGATCCGGAAAAAAAGGCTTCGAATCGCGCTCGCAGCTTGTGGAGGAGCCTTGGTATGCCTCGTGATTTTCATTGGCGTATTCTATGTTCCGGATCGCGGTGCGGAAGTAACAGGAAGCTCGAGGTATACGGAGAAGGAAATCCGTGAAATGGTATTTGGAAGCTTTGCGGACCGGAATTCTCTGTATCTGTGCCACATCAGAAAGACGATAGAACCGGAAAATGCCCCGTTTATTTCCTCTATTCAGGCGGAATACGTGGGGCACAGCAGGGTGCGTCTTGTGGTGAACGAAAATTCTCCGGTCGGCTATATCCAGCAGGATGGGATTGATTATTATTTTGACGCGAACGGAATGGTGCTGGAGGCGGTCAAGGACAAAAATCCGACGCCGGATCAGGAGAAAACCGAGTCTGTCGTGTCTTCGTCAGCAGTTGCATCCTCATCCGTGTCTTCTTCCTCTTTCTCTTCCACAACAAAGACAGATTATCAGTCGCTGGGCCTTACGGCGACGCTGGTTGACCTCAACGGGGATGGGATGCCAGAGACAGATGCGAATGGGAACTGGCTTGTAGACACAGACGGAGACGGAACGGTTGACCAGACCACGTCCGGGGTATCCCTCATCGATATCGATGGAGACGGCATCCCGGATATTACACAGACGGATTACGACAACGCAAAGGCGGCAAAGGAAGAGGAGGAAAAGCAGAAGGCTCAGGCGGCAGCGAATGCGGCATCCTCTGAAAACACCTCTGGAAATCAGACAACAAAGACGGAGGCGGTTCAGTCGTCATCATCCGTTTCCGCTGTATCTTCAGACGCAGGCGCTTCTTCTGCCGATACAGAATATCATCCGGCATTAACGGATGTCACCAGAATCATTGGTCTGACGGATAAGAAGCTGACTGTCGGAAAAACGGTTCCGGTTTCGGATGAAAGTGTTTTTTCTACCATTCAGGCTTTGAGCCGGCTGATCAGTAAATTTAACATTCACCCGGATAAAATAATATTTGACAGTGATCGGAATATCTCCCTGTATTATAACGACGGGAAGATAAAGATCATGCTCGGGAAGGATACGCTCCTGGAGGACAAGGTTTCCAAGGCGGCAGCGATTCTGCCCCAGCTTTCCGGTATGGAGGGGACGCTTCATCTCGAGAGCTATACAGAAGATACCGTTAATATTGTCTTCGATACAACCGAGACGGGAGATGCCGCTTCTGAAAGCGGGACATCGGACAGCGGCAGCTGAGAGGTTACTGTCCCCCCAAAACTATGTACGGCAAGGATTTTACAGTCCTGTTGCCATTCGCAAACTGGCTGTA
>OMUU01000168.1 GCA_900314295.1 uncultured Lachnospiraceae bacterium
CTGATTGCGTGGCTTGGGCTCTAAAGGCAGCAGGAATCACAAGAGGTATCATGAGAAAAGATAGAATGACGCGTGAGAAACTTAATATTTTTACATCACTCATGAATCAGGGCGTGACTCTGGCCTGTGGAATTCTGATTCCACGTATGTTGATTTCAAAATATGGGTCTGAGACATATGGAATCTCGGTGTCTATCACGCAGTTTCTGTCCTATATTTCTCTGCTCGAAGGCGGAATAGGAGGAGTTGCAAGAGCGGAGCTTTATAAACCGCTTGCAGATGGAGATATAGAAGGAATCAGTGGGGTCTACAGGTCTGAGAAACGGTTTTTTCAGCATATATCACTGATTTTTATTTTGTACAATATTTTTCTGGGCCTGATTTATCCCTATATTGCGCATGTTACATTGTTCTCCAGGATCTATGTGTTTGGACTGGTTTTTGTGATCGGCATTTCTACACTCGCGCAGTATATGGTAGGACTGACGAATCTGACACTGATTGTCGCGGATCAGCACATATATGTGAACAATGTCATTCTTATTATTACGACAATAGCGAACACAGCGATTCTGATTATGCTTACCAGACTCGGATGTGATTTTCTGGCTGTAAAGCTGGGAAGTAGCCTTGTGTTTGTGACAAGACCTGTTCTGTATGCTTTTTATGTGCGGCACCATTACCCTATCATTAAAAAACCGGAAAAAGCGGTTAGGCTGAAACAGAAATGGACTGGTCTGGGACAGCATATCGCGTATTTTCTGCACACGAATACAGATGTAATGCTGCTTACTCTATTTGCAGATGCGAAACTTGTTGCTGTCTATTCTGTTTATAATATGATTATCAGCAGTATCCGTGTTCTGGTAGAAGCTTTTTCTGGTGGTATGGAGGCTATGTTTGGCGAATTGTTTGCCGAGCAGGAAATTGAAAAGCTTCGCAGGGAATACCGCAAATATCTCTTTTTGCTGACATCAGTATCTCTCGCTCTTTTCGGATGTGCCGGTATTCTGCTTGTTCCTTTTGTCAGGCTTTATACCAGAGACATCACGGATGTTAATTATCTGCAGCCGGAGTTTGCGTTAATTCTGATTCTGGCAGAGGCTGCCAATTGCATTGCTTTTCCGGCAGCGAGCCTTTCGATCGCCGCAAATCAGCTGAAGCAGACGAGATGGGGAGCATATGGAGAAACAGTTATTAATCTCGTGCTGTCATGGATCCTGGTGCAGATCAATCCCCTGAAAGGCGTTGCTGTGGGAACACTGGCGGCGACTTTGTTCCGGGGAATCTATTATATAAGATACGCGTCAAAACATATTCTGCGCATTCCGTTGTCGGTAAGTATCCTGTGCTTCGATGGAAGTTTAGCGCTGCTGGTTCTTTTGATCTTTACCGGGAGATCGCTGATCAGCCGCATAGCAATTACAAACTATGGACAGTGGATTCTCTGTGGGGGAGTTGTCTTCGTGATAATAGGTGGGCTGATTCTGGCTGCATATAAAGCTGCAGATAAGCTGATGCGGGAGAGATGTAAGGAATGCGAATTTTGATTATTAACAACAACATGCAGATCGGTGGTGTGCAGAAGGCTTTGCGGAATCTCCTGCATCAGATTCATGGATTATATGACATTACACTGTTTCTGTTTCATCCTGTCGGGGAACTTATGGACGACATTCCAGAGGATGTGAAAGTTCTGTCTCCGAAGTCTGCGGTTCGTTTCTGGGGAATGGGTAGAAATGAAGTACGCAGCAGAAAGGATGCTTTGTCCCGCAGCGTGCTTGCAGGAATTACCCGAATATGCGGGAGAGGTGAATCGTTCAAACTGTCTGCCATATGCCAGAGGAAATTTCGCGGGTATGATGTCGTTATTTCTTTTTTGCACAGCGGGAATCCCAAGGCATTTTATGGAGGATGTGCTGAATTTGCACTTCATTGTACAGAGGCAAAAAAGAAGATTGTTTTTCTGCACAATGACTTTCGGGCGATACAGGGCGTTTCAGCATATAACCGGAGACTGTACAGTTCCTTTGATTACATTGCCGCGTGTTCAGAAGGCTGCAGAGATGCGTTTCTTAAGGAATATCCGGAGCTGAAGAACAAAGCAATTGTTATTCCGAATTGTTATGATTTTGGAAACGTAGCATCTTTAGCGGAGAAAGCTCCGGTGTGCCTGAATCAGAATGCCTTCCATATTCTGACCGCAGCCAGATTCGGAAAAGAAAAAGGAATTCTGCGTGCAATCCGGGTAGTTGCCGGGCTGGTGGAAAAGTTCCCGGAACTGCAATACGACATTGCGGGAGAAGGAAGAGAATTTGAGGATGCGAAGAAGATGATCAGAGATCTCAGACTTGAGACAAACGTGTGTCTTCTGGGAGAACTCAAGAACCCTTACGGCTATATGAAGGCAGTGGATTTGCTGCTGGTTTCGTCCTTTGCAGAAGCTGCTCCTCTTGTTATTGGCGAGGCGGCAAGTCTTGGAACTCCGGTTCTCTCGACGGAGACATCTTCTTCAGTAGAAATGATAGAGAGAACTGGATATGGCTGGGTGTGTAAAAATTCGGAGGAAGGATTACGAAACAGTCTGCAGACAATTCTTGAACATCCGGCTCTTGCACGCGAGAAAAAGACCGAACTTTTGAACAGGAAATTTACGGACAGTGAGGCTGTCAGCAGCTTTTTGAAGCTGATGGCAGAATGCGAAAAAGAAGGAATATAAGAATGAGGAAAGATTATATTGCACCACCATGGAGTCTGTTGGCAGGCAGTTTCTTTATTTCGTTATTTCTGTGCCTTGCGCAGATTCGTGGAAGTCAGGTGATGATCATACTGGCCATAGCTGCATTTCTGATTCTGTCAGTTGCAGCATGTCGTAAAAAAAATATCCTATGTGTGCTTTTATATTTTCTTCCGTGGAGTCCTCTGCTTAAGATGCAGCCTGGCGGCACATCATTTTTCACAATCGCACTTATCGCGATCTGCCTGTACGGCCTGGTTATCCATCGATTTGAATTGAAACTGTATCAGATTCTTCTGCCATCTCTACTGGTGGCCCTGACTATGACAGCTAAAGCGATTGAGGGAAATTCTTTCAGCAAGGCATACCTTTTGTTTTTCTGCATGCTCGTGCTGTTTCCGTGTGCGACTCGTGAAATCGCTGATACAAATCTTTTTTATGAACAAACGGTTTTCTTTTCGGTTGGGATTATTTCTGCAGCTTTGACAGCACAAAGAGCGGCTGGATATACAAATATTTCGCGGTATATCAATGTCGCGTCATATCTGAATATCACAAGGCTCTCGGGATATTACGGAGACGCTAATTTTTATTGCGCTCAGATTACTGCGTGCCTTGCAGGAATCATGCTGTTGCTGACGCGTGAGAGGCGGTCGGCACGGCGGTTTTTTTCTGCATGTTTTGCTGTTCTCCTGCTGTACTGCGGACTTCTTTCCGCATCAAAATCATTCATCGTCACAGTTGCGGTTGAGTTTTTTGTCTGGATTCTTCTTCTGTTAAGAAGAGGAAATGCGGGGAGCATTCGGTTTCGAATACTGGTCGGCATACTGGCAACGGCACTGTTTATAGCCTCATCCTCCGCATTTCAGGGCCTGCTTAGAATGGTCAGTGAGAGGTTCTCATTTGCGTATGATATTTCTGGTCTTACGACCGGAAGAACAGATGTGTGGGAAGATTACCTGAGGGAATTTGCCTACAATCCGAAGCTGCTTCTGCTGGGGGAGGGCTTTACAAATATTACGTTAGACACACTGAGAAACAAAGCAACTCATAATACAATCCTTCAGGGAATTTATCAGTTTGGAATACTCGGATTTCCGCTTCTTATGGTATGGGTCTATAAGTTAATAACAACGCTCACAGAAGAAACATATAAAAAGGCAGATATCATGGCTGTGCTTCTTTTATGCGCAGGGACAGTGCTTCCGTGGTTTGGAATTGACATTCTGTTTTTTGATGAATTCTTTCTCCTGCCAGCGTTTGTGACATCAGGTGTTATGTATTATTCGGAGGACATTCAGGATGAGACTGAGATCGTTCTGGAATAAATTGAGATATGTAAAAGGAGCGGATATTGTTTCCGTATTTAGACTTGTTGCAGCTATTCCATACGCTATATTTCTCAGAAGGAAAAGACCCCATATATGGCTGATCTGTGAGCTGAGGATGGAGGCGAGAGACAATGGATATTGGATTTACCGGTATATCTGCGAACAGCATCCTTTGACGGATGCTGTTTATGCGATAGACTTAGGTTCGCCGGACTATTCTAAGCTAACGAGCCTTCATGGCGAAATTATCGAATGGGGGAGCATCAAACACTGGGCATACTATCTGGCCGCGGAATATAATATAAGCTCACAGAAATCCGGGAAACCGGATGCGGCTGTCTGCTATGCACTGGAGGTATCGGGAATCTGGAAAAATAAGCGCATTTTTCTTCAGCATGGGGTAATACACAATGATAATGAGTTCCTTCATTTCAGGAATACAAGGATGAGGCTCTTTGTCTGCGGTGCAAAACCTGAGTACGTATATGTCAGTCGCCACTTTGGATATCCTGAAGGCTATGTAAAATACCTTGGGCTTGCACGCTTTGATGGACTATACAACTGGGAGAGTGAACGAATAATTCTGGTTATGCCAACATGGCGCAAGTCGATTGCAAATCCTGCTGTATTTGAGAAACGCATGGACTCTGATGATGAATTTATTAGAACCAGATATTATAAAGCGTGGCAGCAGTTCTTTGAGGATCCGGAGCTTGATTCATTCCTGAAGGCAAATGACATGAAGCTTCTTTTCTATCCGCACCACGATATGCAGAGGTTCCTGCATTTGTTTCATACAGATTCTGAGCGGATTATGATGGCGGACTGGAGAAAATGTGATGTTCAGGATCTGCTTCGAAGGTCGATGTTTCTGATTACGGATTATTCCAGTGTTGCGATGGATTTCGCGTATATGTACAAGCCGTTGCTTTATTATCAATTTGATGCCGATGTTTTTTTCAACCATCAATATAAGCATGGGTACTTTGATTATAGGAGAGATGGCTTCGGGCCGGTGTGCGAGACATACAGAGATGTGAAGCGTGAACTCCTAAAGTATGCGGGGCAGGATTTTAAAAATGATGAGGAATATATAATGAAAGAGAGAGCTTTCTTTGCTCTGCACGA
>OMUU01000146.1 GCA_900314295.1 uncultured Lachnospiraceae bacterium
GCTGCGGCTCACTGTTCGCGTAAGTAAAAGACAGCAGATGCATGGAAATCAGTTTCCGTGCACCTGCTGTCTTTTTATCAAGTTAAAAGGGAGAATTCTTCTGCTTTCCGCGCGATGCAGCCCGGACATCATCGGATGGTGCGGCGCTGGAGGTTTTCTCCGGATTACTATTCGAATCATAGGTATCCAGAAAGGTGTGCCGGTTTCCTTCATGGTCCTTGTACCCCAGCACTGCGTTCATGCAGATGTTCTCCATGCTCCGGAAGATATTGCCTTCTACGGAAGGCGTCGTTTTCTTGAGCTGGGCGATCAGCCGCTTGGCCTCGAGCCGCTTGGAGCCGGTTCCCCCGTGGCCGTCGACGGAACAGGTGTCTGTGAAGTGGCAGGCGCAGCGGATGAACTGGAGGCCGTTGGCGTCCCTCCATGCCTTGATATCATCCTCCCGAATCAGGTAAAGAGGCCGGATCAGCTCCATTCCCTCGAAATTTGTGCTGTGAAGCTTGGGCATCATGGTCTGGGTCTGACCGCTGTAGAGAATACTCATCAGGGTCGTCTCGATTACATCATCGTAGTGATGGCCGAGGGCAATCTTATTGCACCCGAGATCCTTTGCCTGACGGTACAGATATCCGCGGCGCATTCTTGCGCAGATATAACAGGGCGACTTCGGGATATTATCTACCGCGTCAAAGATCCGGGTGCGGAACATCGTGAGGGGGATTCCGAGAAGACCGGCATTTCCCTGAATCATGCCGAGGGTGGTTTCACTGTAACCGGGGTCCATGCAGAGGTATACGACCTCAAAGGGAATTTTATTCCTTCGTTTCAGTTCTTTGAAAAGCATCGCCATCAGCATGGAATCCTTGCCGCCGGAGATGCAGACGGCGATCTTGTCGTTTGGCCGGATGAGGTCGTAATCAATGATGGCCTTTACAAACCGGCCCATAATATCGTGCTTGAATCGTTTCCGCAGGCTCTTTTCAATTTCAGCGCGGCGCTCCAGGTTGCCGGATTCGGATTTCATGACACGGACAAGCCAGTCGCCATAGCCGCCCTCCAGATGATAGGCATCATACCCTTCGTCCAGGAGCTTTTCTGCGGGATCCTTGCTCAGTACGCCGAACATGCAGTAGAAGACGAGCTTCTTGGTTTTCGGAAGCTGGAATCTGCCGTCCAGAAGATCCTGTCTGGCTATTCGTATAGAGCCGGGAATATTGCCGAGCTGGTAGGCACTCTCGTCACGCACGTCGATCAATATATAATCTTCCGCCGGCCAGGTTTCCAGCACTGCGGGGGTAACTGTCTGTATACTCATTTTTTGCTGTTCTCCATTTCGTATTTCCGTGATTTTGTATTATAGCCTTCCGGTGAAAAAATAGCAACTGATACGTCTAATGGAATTGCGAACCCGAATGTGGTCGATGATTGTTCATGCAGCTTTGCGAGAGAAGGAGTTTACAGTCGGGTTGTCTTTTGCAAATTGGCTGCAGCAAAGGTACGATGAGCAGATAAATTTGGACCGTGGGATCCACGCCGTTTTTCTGCACAAGGAATTCTTGTGATATTTGTAGGATTTGTTCATGCGGAGAGGCTTTTCAACAGGATTTAACGTGTTATACTGAAAGTACTCCCGAAGAAGACGGGAAGCATTCTTTTTTTCTGAAATATCAGCCGTTCTGGCAAATGTGATCCCATGTAATAAAACGAAAAGCACCTGATTCTGTCGATCCGGAATGTGATCGGACTTTTTATAACCATCCAAGGAGAGGGGGACATTATGAAGGAGTTGTTTTTGATATTTGAGCAGACTGACGTTTGTATGAAAAAGCTGAGGGAAGAAATCCGATCCCTGGAGGAATTGTGCCCGTCTGATGGAGAAGGGGCGGGTTCTTGTTCTGTTCGTATGGAGGAGGAGCTTGCCGAGCTCCGCCGGAATACGGTGCGCATGAAGGTTCTGTTGTACGGAATGCTGCAGCATATTTCGCAGGCGGTTTAATGGTACGGAAGTAGTTTAGGGAGGAAAGGGAAGGATGGCTGTGTCAGACGAACGATCAAGACATCTTCGGACGGTGGAGAACTATACCAGGGAGATGCAGGATCTGATTGATAGAATGGCGGAGATCCTGGATGGCTCCGCCGGATGCTGGCTGGGAGACAATGCGGATTTCTGCAGAGAGCATGGCAGAATATACGCAAGAGGGGCAGCCGAGAACCTGAATATGCTGCGTGACGCGGCTTATCAGGTGTGTAAAGGGGCGCAGAATGTTTACAGGACAGATTCTGGACGGACGCTATGAGATCCTGAAGGAAATCGGAAGGGGCGGGATGGCCGTCGTATATCTGGCAGTGGATGTGAGGCTGCATAAGAGCTGGGCAGTTAAGGAAATCCGAAAGGGCGGGCAGAACGGTGAACGCAAGGTGGCGGTGCAGTCGCTCATGGCGGAAGCTGCGATGATGAAGAGGCTCGATCACCCTGCATTGCCGAGAATTGTGGACATTATTGACCGGGATGACTCTGTCTGCATCGTTCTGGACTACGTGACAGGCGAATCCCTGGACCGGCTGCTGAAGCGGCAGAAAGCATTTCCGGAAGACCAGGTCATGAACTGGTTCCTTCAGCTTGCCGAGGTGCTGGAATATTTGCATCGGCAGGATCCTCCGATTATCTATCGGGATATGAAACCCGGCAATATCATGCAGACACCGGAGGGGTATCTGAAGCTGATCGATTTCGGGATTGCGCGGGAATACAAAGGCAAGAACAAGACAGATACCATCGCTCTGGGGACTAGCGGATATGCCGCTCCGGAGCAGTACGGCCATGCACAGACAGATCCCCGCTCCGACATTTATTCTCTTGGAATTACCATCTTTGAACTTCTGACCGGAATATCTCCGGGAAAAGATCCCTATCAATATCAATACCATCCGATCCGCAAGATCCGTCCGGATCTCGCGGAAAGCACAGAAATCATATTGAATCGTTGTCTCGCTTTTGCGCCGGATCGTCGGTATCCGAGCTGCAGGGCACTGATCTTTGATCTCAATCATCCGGAACGGACGATTTCCAGTGTGCGTAAAAAACAGAAAAGAAGGACCGCTTTGTTTTATCTCTCAGCGATCCTGGCTGCCGGGTGCTGCCTGGGCGGTCTGGTATGCAATGTGGCAGCGGTGCAGCTGGACGCGAGAAATTACGAGAAGAAGGTCAGCATCTCACAGGCGCTGTCTCCGGAGGAGAGAATCGGAAGCTATCTGGAAGCAATACAGATGGATAGAGGAGATGATCGCGCTTATCGGAAGTTGTTGGAGGCATATCGTGAGAAAGGCATCTTCGGCGAGGAGGAAAGCCGGACCTTTCTGGAAGTGTGGAGCGCGAACCAGTCACTCTTGAAAAAGAACCGTTCATCGGGAGCGTATCAGGAACTGTCCTTTGAGGCGGGAATTCTGTATCTGTATTTATACTCGGGCGGCGATGATTCTTTTCGAAACCGAGTTCTTAAGGCGGAGCCGTTTTTTCGGGATGCCGCAGAAGAAAAGGAAGACAGGGAGGTCTCTGTCAGAGCGGGATATTATGCATCGTTCTGCGCATTCTGCATACGGTTTGCATTTGACAATACCAGCGTTCGGGAGCCTTCCCTCGAAGATTACAGAACGCTGCTGGAATCGGTGAGAATGAATATTCATCAGCTTGAGGATTATCGGACGGAGGATGCCGACTATGTTCGGATGATCATGTATGAGGAATTCGGGAATCTGATCAATGCGTATCGAAAAGGGATGGCTTCGTGCGGGATCGAAAGGAAAGCGGTTCTGGAACTGCTGGATCTTCTGACGGAAAACGTTCGGGCTCTTCCTGTAACGCAGCAGAAGTCTGTTCTGCTGCAGGAAAAACTTCTGACTCGTTTCGGGGAATACGGGAAGAACCTGGAGAGGACCTGGGAAAATACAGAACAGAGAAAAAAAGCAGAACGAGAGCAGAATAGAAAAGGGTGAAAGTGTGAGAACGGGCGCGCAGCAGTTATACCTGGTATCAGAGATATTATTTGGACTTTCCGGTGCAGGGATCGGAATTACTGTTTTTCTGGGAATCCGTTTCCGGATTTGGAGGCAGATTCGAACAGATCGCGAGGAAAGTCAGGTAATAGGACGAGTCTATCCGAAAAAGCGAAAGGGATGGAATCTGTTCGCAAAAATGAAACATCGGGACAATGAAGAAGCGGAAGAATGCTCTCCATGCGGAAAGGGTGAAGAAATTACAGAGGATCTGGCGTCTGACAGGGAGGGAGAAAAAGAAACGGAAGCTCTTGGGGCAGGCAGAGGGAATGCTAAAGGGATGGCGGGTCTCAGGTCAGACAAGGAGTGCGAAAACGAAACGGCGGCTCTTGGAGCAGATACATGGAGGGAAAATGAGACTACGGCTCTTGAATTATGTATCGCAGATGGAAGGCTGGTGAAGGAAGATGAAACATAGATTGGTGTTATTGCTGTTGGCAGGCAGCTTAATAATGAACGGGTCGGGGATGCAGGCAGATATGGGGAAGCCTATGGAGGCGGCAGAAAAGGATGTCGGTGAAGAACAGACAAACAGTGTCGGTGGAGTAGGAAATGTAAATTTGGAAGAAAGCGCAGATTCAGAAGAAAGCGCAGATTCAGAAGAAAGCGCAGATTCAAAAGAAAGCGCAGATTCAAAAGAAAGCGCAGATGCAGAAGAAAGCGCAGATTCAGAAGGAAGCACAGATTTGAAAGAGGACGTTGATTCGGAAGAGAACGCAAATTCGGAAGAAAATGCGTATGCGGAAGAAAGCGCGGATGCAGAAGAAATCACGAATTCCGTTGAGGAGTCTCCGGCTATGACGGAAGAAGATTTTTCATCGGATCTGGAAAAGAAGAAGGAGGATTTGGAAAAGCCGACTTCTGCAGATTCGGATCAGAAGGGAAACGGTGAGGAAGCAGAGGAGCGGAAGGATCTAACAGGCAAGGATACAACAGAAGACAATAGAAGAGAAGAGAATAAAAGTAAAAGAGAAGAGGATAAAAGAAATATAAGAGAAGACAGCGGGGTTCATGAGGATCAGCCAGAGCAAAGGGATGGCAAAGAGAAGGAAGAGGAAGATGAAGAAAGCCCGGTTAGGAAAATTGTAGATTCCAATATCTCAGAATCTGGAAAAGAGGAAGTGGATACCTCAGGGTCAAAAAGTGATGAAACAAAGCTCACAGAGTCAGAAAGTAACAAACCGGAGATCGAGGACAGGGAGAGCGAGGGTGCAAAAGAAAAGAATGATACGATTCCAAGCACCGGAAGTCAGGAGGATCTGGTACAAAAGCAGAGGGAATTGTTGACAGTGGAACGGAAGAAAACGTCGGAAGCGGAGCAAAAGGAGCAGTCGGAAGCGGAGCAGAAGGAGAAGGCGGAGGCGGAGCAGAAGGAAAAGCCGGCAGCGGAGAAAAAAGAACAGGCAAAAGCAGAACAGACGAAAGCGGAACAGACAAAAGCAGAACAGACAAAAGCGGAACAG
>OMUU01000039.1 GCA_900314295.1 uncultured Lachnospiraceae bacterium
CTCTTTTTTCGACTGTTTTTGACGGTTTTTAATTATCTAAGAATATCTTAGAATATCATCATTTTAGAATATCAACATTTTAGAATATCAGCATTTCCCAGTACCTGTCTTTGTCTCATTCCAGATACTTTCCAGCGCCTGATTTCGATAACTTCTGTCTTCCATATACTCTGCGGTGTGATTTCCTCCGCGGTTCCTTCTGCCGGACCTTTTTCCGGCGGCATTCTTTGTTCTGCAGCTTCCGCTGCACGAGCAGCTGCTGCCACACCCCTCGCAGGCATCCGGATGCTTTAATGTATATCTGAGCGCAAAAGCGATTGCAGCGATAACAAGCGCCAGGATGATAATTGTTCCTGTCATAATCACACCTCCTTTTCATGTTTGAGTTTAATATTTTTAACTTCAGTTGTCAATATTAAACATATTAATATTCAAGGACTGTTTTACGTCATTACGCGTTCTCCCGTCACCTTCTTCGTCGGTCTCCGGAACAGCGCCCAGATCACAAACGCGACCATCAGTATCGCAACGGCCGTGGCTGCTGTAAAGACGCCCTCAGTCGCCAGAAGTCCGATGTTGTATACGATCAGGGACACACAGTAACCGACCGCCATCTGGAAGCCGAACGTAATCCATCCCCATTTTCTGCTTCCCTGCTCACGGAATGCCGTTGCGATGGCCACGAGACAGGGAGCGTCAAAGATATTGAACAGCAGGAAGGAGAGTCCCGCAAGCGCGTTTCCATGGAACATTGAAAAGATCGCATTTTGAACATCGACCTCTCCGTCGCTTGCGGCATGTGCGAGAAGTGCCAGTGTTGCAGGTGCCTGTTCCTTTGCCAGCTCCGCAGACACTGATGCCACAGCAGCTTTCCAGTTTCCGAATCCAAGCGGGCGGAAAATCACCGCAATGCCCTCCCCGATATATTTCAGGAAAGACTGCTCAACGTCCGCGGTATACCCGGCTGTATTGAAGTTCATCAGGAACCACAGCGCCGCACATGCGATAAAGATGATCGTGCCGGCCTTAATCATGTAAGCCTTTACTCTCTCCCACACATGGATCAGAACACCTTTTCCGGAAGGAACATGATATGCCGGAAGCTCCATGACGAAGGGCGCCGGATCTCCTGCAAAATACCCCACTTTTTTCAGGCAGATGCCCCCGATGATTACAATTGCGATTCCGATAAAATACATCGAGGTCGGAACCAGGGAATTTCCCGGGAAGAAGGTAGAGGACATGATCGCCACGATTTCCATCTTTGCTCCACACGGCAGAAAGGTTGCGAGCATGATCGTCATCCGTCTGTCTTTTTCGTTCTCGATCGTTCTGGAAGCCATGATCGCGGGAACACCGCACCCTGTGCCCACCAGCATCGGAATGAAGGACTTTCCGGACAGCCCGAATCTCCGGAAGATACGATCCATGATAAAGGCAATCCGGGCCATGTATCCGGAATCCTCCAGGATCGAAACGAACAGGAAGAGAACCGCCATCTGCGGCACAAAGCCGAGAACCGTTCCGACGCCTCCTATGATTCCGTCAACGATCAATCCCTGCAGCCACGGCGCACAATTTGCAGCCGTTAGCGCAGCTGTAACACCGTTATGGATCCACGTCCCGAAAAGGACATCGTTTGTCCAGTCTGTCATTACGGTACCAATGGACCATGGGTGTGATCCCACAGCAATGTCGTAAACCAGCCACATGATCCCGATGAAAATCGGGATTGCCGCCCACCGGTTCGTTACGACCCGGTCAATTTTATCCGAAACGGTCAGCGCGCCCTTCTGTCTTCCCTTGACCACAGCCTTGGAGATGATGTTCTGAATATAGCTGTATCTGGCATTGGTAATAATCGATTCCGCATCGTCATCTTCTTCTGCTTCTGTCTGTGCAATGATCTTCTCGATCTCAGTCTTTACCGAATCACTTAGTCTGACCTTCTCGACAGCCTTCTCGTCACGTTCAAACAATTTCACCGCATACCATGCAAGATTTCTCTCATCCACTACTCCGCGGATCTGCGCCTTGATTGACTCGAGAGCCTCCTGCACCTTTCCGGTGTAGATCTGCGGAATGATTCCCTGTCTTCCGGAACGAACAACCTCAAGACATTTTTCCGCTGCCTCTCTGCTGCCCTCGCCCTTCAGAGCGCTCATCTCGACGATCTCGCATCCAAGCTCTGCCGACAGTTTCTTCACGTTGATTTTGTCGCCGTTCTTTCTGACAAGATCCATCATGTTCAGCGCGATAACCGTCGGAATCCCCACCTCCAGAAGCTGGGTTGTCAGATACAGATTCCGTTCGATATTGGTGGCATCGATGATATTCAGAATCACATCCGGTTTCTCCTCAACCAGATAATTCCGCGATACGACTTCCTCCAGAGAATACGGGGAAAGCGAATAGATTCCCGGAAGGTCCTGAATGATAACGTCGCGGTTGCCTCTCAGCTTTCCCTCTTTCTTCTCAACGGTTACTCCTGCCCAGTTTCCCACATACTGTGTACTTCCGGTCAGATCATTGAACAGCGTTGTCTTTCCGCAGTTTGGATTGCCTGCAAGCGCAATCTTGATTGCCATGTTTTCTCTCCTCCTGTGACTTGGTATACTACTGCTTATACAGTTACGGCACAAAGTGTCGTACGAGCATTTACTTCCTGCATTCCGCCGTGAAAAAGCTCCTGCCGTCCGGTTGAAATGCAATGTCTTTACTGCGATCCCATTTCATCGCGAAATCGAGTTCAAGCTAACACCTGTAAGATGCAACTAACCGGCTGGCCATAAAAAAACGCATCATCCCGGACGGCTTTCATGCCATCTCGAGAATATCTGCGTCTGCCTTTCGTAGAGAAAGCTCATAGCCTCTCACGGTGACCTCCACCGGATCTCCCAGGGGTGCAACCTTCCGGACGTAAATCTCGGTTCCCTTGGTGATTCCCATGTCCATGATTCTTCTCTTTGTCTTACCCTCACCGTGAATCTTCACCACGGTTGAAGTCTCTCCGACCCCGATGTCTCTCAGTGTCTTCATCTGTCCCTCCTGATCTGATCGTAACAACAACATGCACAAGTCCACGCACTGCTATTTACGCAGCCGAGACCATGATCCGGGAAGCCATTTCCTTTACAAGTGCCAGCGAGGTATCCTTGATCTTGATGATCAGATTCCCGCTGTGCGTAGAAATGACCCGAATCTCCGCGCCGGACACAAACCCCAGATCCTCCAGGTGCTTTTTGGTCTCAGCGGCGCCACCGACCTTTCTGACAATTACCCAGTCTCCTTCGGATGCAAATGTTAATGGAAGCATGCCGATTCCCCCTTTCGCTGCTCACATTGCCGCCATCCCGGACATCTGGCCTCACCGATACCTCTACCGCATATGGCCACGTCCTTCCCGGCATATCGCGCAACAGATAGATTAATCTTACATCTGTTAGACGTGTATTATTCAAGCAAGAACAGTCTAATCGTTTTCCGACGAATTGTCAATAAAAAAATTTTTTCACCCAAAAATTGGTGAAAATGAA
>OMUU01000067.1 GCA_900314295.1 uncultured Lachnospiraceae bacterium
GTACAAAATGGGGTACCGCTTCTTTCATGACAGATTACCGGGCAGACAGCAGTGTTTTTGAACGGACAGGAAGGTGCCGCGCAGAGTGCTGTTATGCAGCCGAGAAGGTTCCTGCGACAGGAATCGGTGTAGGACAGGCAGTGATATTGTGGCAGACAGCGGTGTTACAGCAGAGAAAGGGAGGGATACGTTATGTTAACAGCACGTGAAAATTTGATTGAAACGATTGAAGGAGGAAAACCGGACCGGATTGTAAACCAGTATGAAGGCCTGGCACTTCTGTTTCATCCGTTCCTGTTCCGTTCGCCGATGGTACAGAAGGGAACGGAGGTAAAGGACGCAATTCCAAATGCGTGGGGTGTCTATAATGCGTTTCCGAAAAACACACCCGGGGCATTTCCTGTGCAGGACGCGGATCACGTTCTGGTAAAGAATATTGATCACTGGCAGGATTATGTAAAGGTTCCGGATACGAATTTCACAGATGAAGAATGGGGCAAATGCAAGGAGATGTATGATGCCGTTGGGGATAAGGCGATGAAGGCGACCTTTGTCGCACCTGGGGTATTCGAGCAATGCCATCATATGTGCAAGATCGACGATACGCTCATGGCGATGTATGAGTCTCCGGATGAGCTTCATGATATGATCAAAATGCTGACGGAGTTTGAACTGCGCATTGCGGAAGGAATCTGTGATCATCTTCATCCGGAAGCAATTTTCCATCATGATGACTGGGGCAGCCAGAAGAGTACCTTCATGAGTCCGTCCATGTTTGAGGAGTTTTTCGTAGAGCCATATAAGCAGATTTATGGATACTATCACGAGCACGGTGTGAAATATATTTTCCATCATTCCGACAGCTATGCCGCTACGCTGGTGCCGGATATGATTGAGATGGGAATCGATGTATGGCAGGGCTGCTTCTCTACGAATGATATACCGAAACTTCTCAAAGAAACAGACGGAAAGATCACGTTTATGGGAGGAATTGAGAATCATCTGGTAGACTTTGAGGGCTGGACAGATGAGAACAATGAGGCGGTGATCCGAAAGACGCTTCAGGAAGACGGAACCAGATTCTTTATCCCGTGTATCGCACAGGGCGGTCCCGGATCCGTATTCCCGGGCGTATATCAGAGCATGTCGGATATCATCGATAAGATCAACGAAGAAAAGTACGGATTTACGAAGGAACAGTTGGAAGGGGCAAGAGAGCCTATTCAGATTATGTTCTGATCGTATCGCGCGCGGATCCTAAGAAACCCCGGAAAGGGTTTCTTAGGGTCCTTTGAAAATTAATCTGCGGAATAATCGGGTCCGCTGTAGGCTTGCGCCTGCAGCCGGACAGGAGATGACAGGATCTCCATGGAGAGGCGAAGATAGTATCTCGTTTCGGGGTCGTTCAGGTCAACGGGGTAGATATCCTGTATTTTCCGGATCCGGTACATGACGGTATTGCGGTGAGTGAATAAAGCGGCAGAGGTCTTACTTACCGAGCGCTCGTTGTCCAGATAGCTCAGGAGCGTTTGAAAGACTTCGTCGCCGTTTGTTTCCCAATCATTCCAAAGCTTGCGTATCAGCGGGTGGCACGCGTGCACCCGCTCATTTTTTTCTGCAAAAAACAGGATGAAATCGACGGCATGACGGCTGAATCCTGTGAGCCAGCGATCAGGGGTTTTTATCTGCGCGTCTTTTATTCCGAACAGGCATTGATTCAGCATCCACGGAATCTCTGCGGTGCCCTGTGCGGCGAGGCTGAAGGAAACGCGGATGTGGTTGCTTTTGTGAAGGGCGTCGAGAAAATCCATAAGATTCTGCTTGCCTTCCAGGATCTGGTTCGAAAGCACGAGGAGGAAGGGATCCTTGCGCAATACGACACAGCTGGGCAGGTTGTGCTGAAGAATTCCGTAGAGAATTTCAATAGATCGGAAGGAATTCTGGAGTGAATCCGGCTGAATGAGGAACATCTGAAAATAGTCATTCTCGGTCCACTGCTGGTAGGTTAACTGCATCTGGAGCTCCCTGGGATCATATGTCCGATGAAAGATCAGGCTGTACAGAGCGTTGAAATGCGGCCTGTCTGTTCCGGAGAGGGTAATTGTGCCGAGCGCCGGTTCCAGATATTGCGCAATCCGGTCCAGGAGCTGA
Organism: uncultured Lachnospiraceae bacterium; assembly: GCA_900314295.1. Classification (GTDB taxonomy): domain Bacteria; phylum Bacillota; class Clostridia; order Lachnospirales; family Lachnospiraceae; genus Bilifractor. The sequence continues at coordinate 2,152 of OMUU01000067.1, forward strand.
TAATCTCCCGGGTTTGTGGGACGGATCATTTCAAGAACGGTCATTCTGCCGCACTCGACCCCGTTTAATTGAAGAACGTAGGAAAGACCGCCGTATTTCAGAAGCGGAGAGTCTGCAGGGGTAAAGTGGTGTGCGCCGCGCCGGGTAAAATCAATGCCGCTGTTGGAGAGGTCAAAGGCTTTGACGGCGTTCAGAGAGGAGTAGCCATAGCGGCTGATATATTCCCACTCCTCGTCTACGGTTGCGGGGTCCGGGTGTCTGCTGATTGCAAGCAGTTTATTGTTTGCATCCTGTATACTCATGGGGTTCTGGATCAGGAGCTCGCTGGAATCGACGATCTTCTGAAAGTCATTTCGCTGAACAGCCTTCTGAATATCATCCTCCCAGTCCTGATAAAAATCGAAGACATCCTGTATGATTTCGAACGCCTCCTTTACGGTTACATCGTACAGAGAGATGGTATCTCCTTCTCCGTTGCAGATTACGTGATCCCCTTCCTGACAGACATGGACACAATTTGTAGAATAGACGAGTCTGGCGCTTTTCAGAATAGGAGCTGCGTCCTGACGTATGTTTGTTTTGATTTCCATTAATGGGGAGAGCCGGTTGGCGATCATCCACATACTTAATTTCATAATACAATCCCTTCTATATAATCCATTCTATATAAATAATCCCTTCTATATAATCATAATCGATTCTATAATAATCCCTTTTATGTAATTCCTTCTATAGTAAACACTCATAATTCCTTCAATTGGTAATCCTTTACAAAACCATGCGGACTTTGTTTGCACTACACACAGAATGTACAAGCTTCAAAATATTTCGTAGCGTTGCAATCCTCTGTACGAAATTATATCCAGTCTGGTTCTTTCAGTATAACATTTCTGGTAATTTTCCGGCACAAAATTCTGAATTTTAAAACCCGTTTTCTTGTGCTGGAAGCATCTGTCTAAAAACAGTGTTATTTTTTAAAATATAGAAAAAGCCCGGAAGACAGTATTTTGAATGACTCGGAACAGGAGCGCGCATGATTCTGAGTGGTCAAAAAGATGGGAAGTCTTGGGAACGCGTGGCGTAAAGAATCATATTTTTATGAGCTTATGAGGAGGATAGAAGATGGAAGAAAAAAAGGTACGCGGGTCAGGTCTTGCGGCGATCATGACGCTGTATTTTGTATCCATGGCGATTACGGTTGTGACGCCGGCGATGGCAACATTTATGGAGCACTGGCCGGATAAGGCGGAGTATATTTCCTATATTTCGACGCTTCCGACATTATTTATTGTAATTGGTACTTTTCTCGCCGGGACAATAATGGGAAGAAAGATCAAATACCGGACACTTGCGATCATCGCATCTGTCATCGCTCTTATCGGCGGAGTAGGACCGGCTTTTTTTGACAGCTTTGAGCTGACGCTGGTTTGCCGTGCGGTAATGGGTTTTGGAGCGGGACTGCTGGCACCCCTTGGAAACGCATTAATTGTCGGTCTGTATAAAGGGCAGAAGCAGGCAAGTATTCTGGGCTATGGAACGCTCTTCATGAATGCTGGCGGAATCGTGCTTCAGATGCTGGGAGGATTCCTTGCAGGCACAGGCGACAGAGGCTGGCAGATGGTATTCTGGGGTCACGCGCTGCTGATTGTAGCCGTGATTATGAGCTTCTTCCTTCCGGAGCCCCCGAAGGAAGAGGTTGTATCAGACAGCGGCAAAAAAGAATCCATGAGTAAGAAGATCTACGTGATCGCGGCTCTGATCTTTTTATACAATCTGTTCGCCTATCCGATCATGCTGAACATGTCGACGTTGTTTGTGCAGAGGAATGCCGGTGGCCCGGCTGTGGCAGCAACGGCACTTTCCCTGTACACAGTTGCCGGTGTTGTTGCCGGATTCGTCTTTGGTTTTCTGTTTAAAGCAGTGAAGCGAATGGTGATTACACTGGGCATGGCACTCTGCGGCCTCGGATTTCTTCTGGTATTTTTCGGCAGCAGTATGATCGTCATGACTGTCGGACTGGTGATTGTGGGATTCGGATTTTCAACCTTCTTCCCCGCGTTCATGGCCTGGATGGGTATGGTAACGCCTCCGAGCACGGTAGCGATGGCATCTTCGCTGATTCTTGCATGTATGAATCTGGGAGGATTTGTAGCATCACCGTATAATTCGCTTCTTATGAGCATCTTTGGTGCAGATCATTTCATTCTGCCGATGATTCTGATTGCAATTGTGTTTGATTTTGCGGTGGCGGTTATTTTCATTTTCACGAGTCCGTTTAAGGAAAAAAAGTGAGAGTGTCTTCGTTTAAGAAAAAAAGTGAGAATGCACTCATTTAAGAAAAAAACGTGAGAGAAGAGGGAGATTATGGCAATTGGAAAATACATGAAAAGAGCATCTGAGAGAGACTATTCCAAGCACTGGGCAGTTCCGGGAACCTTTCCCTGGCTGATTCAGCAGCCGAAACCACAAATAAGCGGAAGGCCGGTTTCTGTGCGGGACAATTATATCCGGGCGGTAAAGGGTGAAAAACCGTATTGGATTCCCTGCTACTTTTACGAATCAAACACGATATGGCCGGACGCCATAGAGGAGCATCCGGTCCCGGAGGTGAGCGGATACGACTGGTGGGGTGTGTACTGGGAGATGGTTGACAGCATCAACGGAATGATCACCAAACCGGGGACACGGACGATCTCAGATTTTGCGAGGTGGAAGGAAGAACTGGAATGGCCGGATATCTCGCAGGTTGATTTTGAAGCGGACGGGAAGAAGATTCAGAAGGATCTTGATCCGGACCGCGTTCACATATACCAGTGTACGGAAGGCATTTTTGAGAGACTTCACGAGATGATTCCCTTTGCGGAATCTCTGACGGCATTTTATGAGGAACCGGAGCTTCTGGCGGAATTTTTTGACAAAATGGCCGACTACAAGATTGAGACGACACAGAAGGTGTTCGATTATTACGGCCGCGTGGACGGCGTTCTGTATCATGATGACTGGGGCACCGAGCGGGCGGGCTTTTTCTCAAACAAGATGTTCGATGAGCAGCTTCTTCCCTATGAGAAGAAATTCCTGCGTGATTTCGTAAAAAAGAGCGGCCGGTTCGTGGAGCTTCACTCATGCGGAAAGAACGGGCAGTATCTTCCGGAGATGATCGAAATGGGAGTGGACTACTGGAATCCACAGCACCGGGCAAATGATTACGATGAATTGTTCGATCAGTGGAATACCAAAATGAGCTTCGCCTTTGATATTGATATTCCGCACGACGCAGATGAGAAGGAAATCCGGAAAATCGTGCGCGATTTTGTAGATCATTTCGGGGCAAACGGCAGAATTCTCGCAAGCATCATGACGGACATGACAGATCCGAAGCAGGGGGAGATCGCGAGAGACGAGCTCTACCACTACTCCCTGGAATATTATAACAGGCTCTATGGCAGAGAGGGATGACGATACTGTCATACCTGTTGCCTTCGAAAGGTACTCTTTACGCATCACTAATACGGCTAAGATTTTACAGTACCTTTGCCTGAGCATTACTGGCTGTTAAAAGTTT
>OMUU01000004.1 GCA_900314295.1 uncultured Lachnospiraceae bacterium
TGCCGCACTAAACTTTGCGGCAGCCCTCGTTTGTCTGTCAGAACACTGAAATATCTCTAATAGAGATCTCTAATAAAGATCTCTAATAAGGATCCCTAATAAACATCCCTGAGAATTGTTTAAACATCCCTGATAAACATCCCTTAGAATCGTTTTTAAGAACTTCTTTAAAACGTCCCTAAGGCCTGATTAAGGCGTCTATCCGTCTTTTTCGGTGATGCCGTGGTGATATCCGCTCTCCTTGTGAGCGATTGCGTTCTTGATAATCTCTACGCAGCCGTCGATTCCGAATTTTGCGCTGTCAAGGCAGAGATCATAGCTGTCTGCTGCGCTCCACTCCTTGCTGGTGTAATAGTTGTAGTAGCTGGAACGGCTCTTGTCGTTCTTACGGATCCGGTCTCTGGCTTTATTGTCGGTGAGGTCATAGAGATTGGAAATCCTTCTCACCCGCACGTCCAGGTCCGCATGGATAAAGACGCTGAGAAGGTTCGGGTCATCCTCCAGCGCATAATCCGCACATCTTCCGATAATGACACAGGGCCCCTTTTGTGCCAGCTTCTTTACCGTGTCAAACTGTGCGAGAAAGACTTTCTGGTTCAATGGCATGTCATTCATGACATTCGAGGTATAGCCGAAGGAATAGGTATCCATTACCAGAGAGTACAGAAAGCTGCTGGTCGGCTTTTCATCCTGATTTTCAAAAATCTCTTTGGCGAGTCCGCTGTTCTTCGCCGCCTGATCAAGAAGCTCCTTGTCGTAAAAGGGGATCTTCAGATCATCTGCAAGTAATTTACCGATTAAGTGTCCGCCGCTGCCAAATTCACGTCCGATTGTAACGATCGTTTTCATAAGAGTTCCTCCTTCCTGCATCCCGCCGAAGCAAGAAATTATCTAAACTTATTATACCATGTACTCGAAAAAAATACACATAAAATTATGAGATAAAGGAGAAAATTTTGTGCGGTTTAACTTAACAAGCGTCAATTTCCGTGCATTTGCAGAAGAATATCGTAGTGGAAAACGGTTCAGGACAGTTTTATCAGAAGTTTCTTGAAATATTCTGGAAGCGGCGCGGTGAATTCCAGGTACTTGCCGGTGACCGGATGCTGAAACCCGAGAACCATGGCGTGCAAGGTCTGCCCCTGTAAGCCCTTTACCGGACATTTCTTCGGTCCGTAGAGCTCGTCTCCCAGAAGCGGATGCCCGATATGGGCCATGTGGACACGGATCTGATGCGTCCTACCCGTCTCGAGGCGGCATTCGATGTATGTGTATCCATTCAGTCGCTGTAACACGTGTATGTGCGTCACAGCCGGTTTGCCTCTGCCGTCCGGAAGGACCGCCATCTTCTTGCGGTCCACAGGATGCCGCCCGATATTTCCGGTGATTGTCATGTCGTCCTCGGTCAGATTTCCGTGAACGATTGCCCGGTATCGGCGGGTGATGCTGTGAACGGCAAGCTGAGAAGCAAGGCTCTGATGAGCAATATCGTTTTTGCAGACGACGAGCGCCCCGGTTGTGTCCTTGTCGATCCGGTGGACGATACCGGGCCGGAGAATGCCGTTGATTCCGGACAGACTGTCTCCGCAGTGATACAGCAGGGCATTGACCAGCGTATGGGAATCATGACCCGCAGCGGGGTGGACGACCATGCCCTTCGGCTTATTGACGACAAGAAGATAGTCATCTTCATAGAGAATATCGAGTGGAATATTCTCGGGAAGAACAGACGGCTCCTGATTGTCGGGAATTGTCATCCGGATCTGGTCTCCTGCCTGGATTTTATAATTGGCCCGCACCGGTTTGTCCGCGACAAAAACGCTCTCATTCTTCAGAAGCTTCTGAATATGGGAGCGCGACATGGTCTCAAGCTGTTCGGTCAGGTAAACATCGATCCGTTTGTCCTGTTCTTCCGGATCGACGGTAAACGAAATTTCCTTCATCGTACATCCTCTTACTGTCCGGTGCTTTCTTTTTTACCGAAAATTTTCTGAAGGTCGCTGTCCTTGTACCGGAACAGAATCAAAACGATCAGAAGAATTACGGATACAGTGACGTAGATATCTGCCACGTTAAAAATCGGAAAATTGATAATGGAAAAATAAATAAAATCCACAACGTACCGGTGTACAATCCGGTCAATCAGATTTCCAACCGCACCAGCACAGAGAACGGCCAGGCTCCAGAGAAGGGGATTGAACACAGCCGTGTCAAGCGGCACCTTCCGCATCAACCAGATGGCAAGTATCAGGAAAACAGCCGTCAGGATATAGAAGAACCACTGCTGATTCTGAAGCATGCTGAAGGCGGCGCCGTTATTCTCAAGGTAGCGGAGCTCAAGAACTCCCGGGATCAGAACGCGGGCTTCTCTTCCGGCAAGATGGCTGACAGCGAGATGCTTTGTGAACTGGTCGAAAATTACGAGGATTACACCGGCAAGCAACAGGATAAGCGGGCTGGTTCTCTTTTGGTCGACATTTTTACTCATATGCGCAATCTGCAAGTCCTTTCCTTACAAGTCCTTTTGTTAACAAATATCGAACTGATGTCTTATGCTTGTAACATGATCTGGCGGATGGGGTTAACGGATGAGCACAGAGGCAGCCGCACGCAGCTCTTCGTCCGTTACCGTGCTGTCAATCACCGCGTTTCCGATTCCGTCGAGAAGGATGAAGTGGATATGTCCCTCTTCCATCTTCTTGTCAGAATGAGAGGTGCGGACGATTTCATCGACGGTGAGTCCGGTGACAGAGGTAGGGATGTTGAAATCACGATGAAGCTTCTGGATCCATCGGAAATCGTCCTCCGAGATCATGCCCCGTTTCATAGACAGCCAGGAAGCTCCGATGGATCCGATGCCGACACATTGACCGTGAAGAAGCTCAAAATTCTTGCATTTCTCGATGGCGTGGCCGAGAGTATGACCGAAATTAAGGATTGCACGCAGTCCTTTATCCTTCGGGTCTTCTTCGACCACGGCTGCCTTTACCTTGCAGCAGGCGCGGATCACGGTCGCGAGGGCATCCGGGTCTCTTTTCTGAAGTTGCTGTTCGTGTGCATCGATCCAGTAGAGAAGGTCTTTGTCCCGGATGGCGCCGGTTTTCAGGACTTCGCCCATACCGGAAGCAAACTGATCCCCGGGAAGCGTTTTCAGTGTCTTCATGTTCATATAGACGAGGCGCGGCTGAAGAAAGGCGCCGACCATGTTCTTATACTGCTCAAAATCCACGCCGGTTTTTCCACCGACACTGCTGTCAACCTGAGCAAGCAGTGTGGTCGGGAGCTGGATAAAGTCGATACCCCGCAGATAGGTCGCAGCTGTAAAACCGGTCAGATCACCGGCAACTCCTCCGCCAAGAGCCGCGAGCATGTCGTTGCGCTGGAATTTATGTGCGATCAAGAAGCGATACAGACCGGTCACAGTATCCAGACATTTGTGCTCTTCTCCGGCGGGAAACACATAGGTCTCAACCGTCAGTCCCAGCGGGGCGAGAGCGGTTCTGACTTCTTCCGCATACAACGGAGCAACATTGCTGTCGGATACGATACAGATTTTTTTTGCACGGAAACCGTGGATCCGGCGAATTTCATCCGCCAGGGTCTGAAAGCTGCTCTCCCATACGATGGGATAGGAGAATTCCATGCCTGAGCTTTTTCTTTCAACAATAAGTGATTCCATGAGTAGCTCCTTTTCGATATTTCGATAAGAGAAAAGCATCAGTAAGAATTGCTTCTAACTGATGCCGAAATGACATTGCTGTAAAAAAATACAATCGAATAAAAATTCTGTCAGAACGCCGTGCGCATCGTCGGCATTGCGCCGTTCAGAAGATCCTGGATATCTCCGGAGATTTCGACGGTAGATGGAGTCAGAATAAAGATATAGCTGGAAACCTTCTGCAGACCACCGCCGATTGCGTAGCAGGAGCCGGACGAGAAATCGATGATTCTCTGTGCAAGTTCTACATCAAGGCCCTCCAGATTCAGAACGACTGTGCATCCGGAAAGAAGGGTATCCGCGATCTCACGATAATCCTCAACCTTTGCCGGCTTGATCACGCAAACTTCCATACCGCTGCGGGAGGAGGATGCCGTGCGGTGCATCGGTGTCACCTTCTGTGACTGTGCGGCAGGTCTGGTCTGCAGGCGGTTTGCGGAAGTGTATCTACCGGAGGTCTCCGGCTGCGTTCTGCGGATGGAATCGTCCTCTTCCTCCTCGCGGGCTGCCTTTACGGTCTTGCGGCTTCCAAAATGCTTCTTCTTTGGTGCGGCCTCTTCTTCGGGCTGATCGTCATAATCCTCATCGTCGTCATCAAAGAATTCATCGTCATCATCATAATCGTCATTCAGACGAACAGCATCAAGGAACTTATCAAAAAATCCCATAGTATTATACTCTCCTAATTCGTTCTAACTGTATAAGTCCAGTCGCATGACAGAGACGGACTGCAGACCCGCAGGGCGTGCAAGGCCGACTATGGCTTTGCAACGATTACAGGTATGAGCTTGAAGCGGTGTAAAAACACCGTAAAGACGCAAAATCATAGCTGAGCGTATCGATGTTGTCTGAGCGTCTCATTGTCTGTGTGAATAGTCTCGTGCGCCGAAAATAGCGGTACCCACACGGACAAGCGTAGCCCCTTCCTCGACGGCAACGATATAATCGTTGGTCATCCCCATACTCAGAGTCTTCATGTCAACATTCTCATTATCAGTGTTTTCGTTGTTGATGTCAACACTTAATTGCCTCAATTTTCGGAAAACCGGACGGTTGTCCTCGGGATCCTGTACAAAGGGAGCACTGGTCATCAGGCCGCTGACGAGTACATGAGGAAGGGATTCGGCAATTCTTTTTACGAGTTTTGGGGCTTCCTGACAGGACACGCCGAACTTTGTATCCTCCTCTGCGACATTGACCTCGATGAGGATCGGAATCCGGCGGTTATGCTTTACCGCCTCCTTTTCGATGGTCTGGGCGAGCTCATATGTGTCGACGGCGTGAATCATCGTGACGTATTCCGCGATGTACTTGACCTTGTTTCGCTGCAGATGGCCGATCATATGCCAGCGAATATCCTTCGGAAGGTCATCATACTTCTGTCTGAGCTCCTGAATGTAATTCTCTCCGAAGTCACGGACTCCAGCGTGGTAAAGCTCTTCAATATTCTCCTCGGGCTTTGTCTTGCTGACTGCGATCAGCGTGACATCCTCTGGGCTGCGGTCCGCACGGGCACAAGCCTCATCAATATTTTTGCGAACAGCCTTATAATTATCTATCAGCATCTTTAACACCTCACATTCCTGAATGTAGATTTTGTTCTTATTTATGCGAACAGTGAGCCGCAGCCGAATGCGAAGTATTCGAGTGCGGCGAGCGTCGCGATAGCGAGATAAAACTCGCGCAGCGTGTTTTATCTCG
>OMUU01000022.1 GCA_900314295.1 uncultured Lachnospiraceae bacterium
ATGCGACGACGGACGGGGTTGTACGGCTTCCTTCCGCGTTCGCGATAACGGTCGGCTTTCCGCCTTCCATAACGGCTACACAGCTGTTCGTAGTACCTAAGTCAATTCCAATAATCTTTCCCATGATCTATTTCCTCCTTTTCGGATGAAGCACCCTCCGCATCGGGAAGCCTTCTGATCTGCTCCCTGCGGATTTCATCTGATGTCCGATTCTTTCTTGTCTTTCCTGTTAGCACTCACTTTGTACGAGTGCTAATCTTTACAATCCTTATAGTACCACGGAATTTCCGGATGTCAACTCCTATTTTTCAAATATATCGTTTTTTCAGTAACCTCTTTTCTGTAACTCTTGTTACTGATCACGCACCACGAAAACGGCAAAGATTTTACAGTACCTTTGCCTGAGCATTACTGGCTGTTAAAAGATTTATCCGTGAATTCTTCAAAAAAGGAGATAGCGAGCACTTTGCGATGAGTACTTAGCGGGCGCTTCCGACAAAATATATTGCATGAGTGATTGCAGGAAGAGAAACGCGTAAAAAAAAATCCCCCGGAAATCCTCATAAATCAAGGACTCCCGGGGAATGGATCATGCTGGTGGTCGGACTCGAACCGACACGGTGTATAAGCACCGAGGGATTTTAAGTCCCTTGCGTCTACCTATTCCGCCACACCAGCATATTCTTATGTAAAAATTCAGCGCCTGTCAAAAACCTGCGGTTTCCGACGTGGCTGCTGAACAATCAAAAGAAATTATATATTACTTTTCACCGAATTGCAAGTTCTATTACCGGCATATTTTTCCCCTGACGAAATTAAAATACTTCTCAAGAAGAAAACCGCCGAGTATGGAAAGGGGTACAAAAGCCACACCAATCAGCAATATTGCCGGTCTTGAAATCGTGGATACCGCCGGGCCTAAAATCTTCGTTATCACATCCTTGAGACCTATGTGAAAAACATAGATCTCCAGAGTAACTCTTCCTACTTGGCCCAGGCAGGAATTGATTTTGGAAGACTCTCCATAGGGAAGAATCAACAGAAGAAGAATTCCAACCCCGAGCCCCATCGTTCCCATGAGCAAACGATCGATTAAAACGGAGCAATCCCTCAGAACAGGAGTCCTCTGAGCAACATAGAGCACCGGGAATCGCAAAAGAATAAACGACAGGCAGATCAGTATATCCCTGATCGAAATACGGCGTTTCTCAGAAACCCATTGATACAAGAGCATACCCAGGATGAAGGCAGGAATTCTCGTCAGCAATACTTCATATTTATAGAATGCATCCGGGAAGAATCTGGCAATAGCGCCTAAGACGATTATGTACAGGATCGTCAGCGCAATTACCATTTTTTCCCTGTGCTTCCTGAGAAGATGCTCTATGACCGGTGAAATCATATAGCAGACAAAAATGCAGCCGATGAACCAGAAGCCGCTCACATGTCTGTCGATGAACAGCATTTCTTTTATCAGCATGGCAACCGAATTGATATATAAGAAAAAATAACTCAGAATCAAATACGGAATACACCAGAAAACATAGGGAATAAACAGCTTCACGATTCTGCGCTTATAGAAGCGAAGTACGTTCTCTCTTGTAAGCGATTCGTATTTTTTGAAAGCATACCGAATCGAAAAACCTGACAAAATCAGAAACAGATCGACACCGACATTACCCTGGGATATCAAATTAAATACGATCCAGTTGAAATTTAATTTGTCCGCGAATACCTCGTACCAGTGAAACAATACGATCCAGATGATCATACATCCATAAATTTCGCTTCTGTATTTGCTCAAATAATTCCAAGTCATATCGATCTCGACCCCGGTTTACCATGTTCTGCGGCTTCAGCTTCAGGGAACCGTTCTACTCCGCTGCTTCGTAGCACCGCGCTCTGCTCCGCTGCTTCTTAGCACAGCACTCTTCTCTCCTGCTTCTTACCGACGTACTCTTCGCTTCAAGTCATAAATCGCGACATCGTCGGGATTCTCGCTTCTATGTGCGAACACCAGGGCTCCGGAAGCAGGAATTGTCGTCTTGAGGACGCCCGCCTCTACGGGAACCTCTTCCGTTTCCTCGGAATATCCGCTCCTGTCGCATCGGAAAATACGTGTCACGCTGTCCTTGTGCGCGTACCGGTTCAAGCCGGCCGGCCACACAACGACTTCCATATAATAATCCTCCTGACGGTTGTTCACCAGAACGATGATCTGTTCTTCCTCGTTAAACCTGCCGTATGCCAGGACGTTGTAGTCCTTGTATAGAAGTTTCAGCGATCCCGTCCGCAGAGCCTGATGCTTCCGGTGAACCGCGATGATTCCCTGATAGAACCGAATCAGATCCTCATTTTCCCGTCCCCACGGATAGGTCCGGCGGTTATCGGGATCGGTGAATCCGCAGACGCCCGCCTCGTCCCCGTAATAGACGGTGGGCGCTCCCGGCCATGTCATCTGCATCACAACAGCCGTCCTGAGAACAGAGATGTCTATATCCTGTTCCGCCGCCTGTGTCCCAAGATTCTGCACGCGGCCGACCTTGTGGTTCGTCCTCGTCAGAAATCTGGAGTGATCGTGGTTGTCCAGCTCATTCATCGCCACCAGAAGGGACGGCATGGTGAACGATGCCATGTGATACCGCATGGCATCCTCAAAGCTGTCCGCGTTGCCCAGAAGATCCTCCCGGTATGAGTCGCTGTGTTTTTCCATCCCGGTGAGAAACCATGACACCGGCTCCATGAACGCGTCGTAGTTCATGACCGTGTCCCACTCGTCCCCCTTCAGCCAGGAACTTGCGTCTCCATAATGCTCCGCGAGAATGATCGCGTCCGGATTTGCCTCCTTGACCTTCTGGCGGAATTTTTTCCAGAATTGATGGTTGAATTCCGCAGAATGGCCCAGGTCCGCCGCCACGTCCAATCTCCACCCGTCGGCGTTGAACGGCGGCGACACCCACTTCGCCGCGATCCGGAGAATATCCTCCTGCAGCGTGATAGAATCCTCATAATTCAGCTTTGGCAGCGTATCATGGCCCCACCATCCGTCGTAATGCGAATTATACGGCCAGACCGAGCCATGCTGGAATTCAAAGTAGTCGTGATACGGGCTGTCCTCCGAGATATACGCACCCGGTTCGAACCCCGGTTTGCCCTCATAGATTCTCTCCCGGTCCATCCATTTGTTGAAGGAGCCGCAGTGGTTGAAAACGCCGTCGATGATCACGCGGATATTCCTGGCGTGCGCCTCTCCAACCAGACGGGCGAACAGCTGATTCCCCGCCTCGAGATTCTCGAGATCCGTCACACGGCTGATATAAAGGCTCGCATGCGTATTGTCATGATCCCCCGGCGCCAGAAGACTCCCCGACTGCTTTACAATCTTTCCCAGATGCGGATCCACATAATCATAATCCTGGGTGTCATACTTGTGATTGGAGGCAGACACAAAAATCGGATTCAGGTAGATGGCCTCCACGCCGAGCTTCTGGAGATAATCCAGCTTGTCAATAATTCCCTGGAGATCTCCTCCATAGAAATTTCTGACGTCCATATCTGCCGGCGGGCGATTCCAGTCCTCGATTTTCTGTACATGCTCATTGATGTAGCTGTACTCATCGGTCAGAACATCATTCGAGGTGTCGCCGTTCCGAAACCGGTCCGGATAAATCTGGTACATGACGCAGCCCTTCGCCCAGTCCGGTGTGTGAAAGCCCGGAATAATACGGAACTGATAATCCGCCGGCGCCTCTCTCTGCACGCCCAGCTTGCTGTAGAAGCAGGTATTGTTTCCCGCTGTAATTTCAAAGTAATAGGAAAAGATTTCGTCCCGGATTTTTATCTGTATGCTGAAAAAATCAAAGCCGTCGCGGCACTCCTGGAAATGCATCATCATCCTGTTGTCGCCGTGATGAAGATAGACCGCGTCCGCGTTGTTTCTTGCCGTTCGGAACCGGATCGTGACAAGATCTCCCGGCCTGGCCTCCATCGGTTTCTGAAACATCTCCGTCTCATCGCTGTACAGCGCATTTTTCTTTAAAAGAGGCCGCATCCGTAGCGTATATTCCATTTCTCTGTCAAGATCATTCATGCCGATTTCCTCTTTCCTATTCTCTTTCCATGCTTTTTTTGGCTTTTTTGAAAATGCCGACACCCTCATCACACACAAAACGCGCAAGTAAAAAGGCAGCCTTATTCAGGCTGCCTTTTTGGAGAAGGTATTTCTCTTATGGGGTGTAGCAAAAACTATATAATGTATTGGGGGGTTTTTACGGTTATTATAGTAACACGGAGTCCCTCAAAAGTCTGCACAAAGTTAACAAATTTTGCTATTTCGTTTTGTGCAACATTCACATAGTTTTCATTCTGCGGCTCCTTCCGCCACAGTTTTTGCTTCCTCTGCAAAAATCGCCTCAAATTCTTTGCGGTTTAATTTTTCCTTTTCCATGAGCTGTTTCGCGCACTCATCCAGAACAAATCTGTGCTTTTCGATAATCTCACGTGCTTTACTGTGGCAATTCTCGATAATTTCTTTTACTTCCTCATCGATTGCCGCAGCGACATTTTCACTGTAAGACTTGGTATGTCCCCAGTCTCTTCCGATGAATACCTCATTGCTGTCGCCCTGGTCATAATTTACGAGGCCGAGCTTTGGAGACATTCCGTACTTTGTGATCATTGCCCTTGCTGTCGCTGTCGCCTGCTTGATATCCTGGGACGCCCCAGTCGTGATATCATCAAATACCATTTCCTCGGCGGCGCGTCCGCCCAGATCCACGATGATCTGCTGAAGCATCTTGCCCCTGGTCATGAACATCTCATCGTTTTCCGGCTGCGGCATGGTATACCCGGCCGCTCCGGGTCCTGTGGGAATAATCGAAATCGTGTACACCGGCTCCATCAGATCCAGAACATGGAAGAGAATCGCATGTCCCGTCTCGTGATACGCGGTGATTTTCTTTTCCTTCTCGGAAATCACACGGCTCTTCTTCTCAGTGCCGATGCCGACCTTGATGAAGGCATCCTTGATGTCATCCTGACGAACATACGCCCTGGAGTCCCGCGCCGCATGGATCGCCGCCTCATTCAGAAGGTTCTCCAGGTCTGCCCCGGTGAATCCCGCTGTCGTCTGCGCAATCTGCTTCAGATCAATATCGTCCCCGAGCGGCTTGTTCTTTGCGTGAACCTTCAGAATCTCCTCTCTGCCTCTGATATCCGGAGGGCTTACCACGACCTTGCGGTCGAAACGTCCCGGACGCAGGATCGCAGGGTCCAGAATGTCTACCCGGTTCGTGGCAGCCATCACGATGATACCCTCGTTGACACCGAACCCGTCCATTTCAACCAGCAGCTGGTTCAATGTCTGCTCTCTCTCGTCGTGTCCTCCGCCCATTCCGGTTCCACGGCGTCTGCCGACGGCATCGATCTCATCGATAAATACAATACACGGCGCGTTCTTTTTTGCCTCGGAAAAAAGATCTCTGACCCTGGAGGCACCGACACCGACGAACATCTCCACGAAGTCCGATCCTGAAATGCTGAAGAACGGAACACCGGCCTCCCCGGCCACCGCCTTCGCCAGAAGCGTCTTTCCCGTTCCGGGAGGGCCCACGAGGATCACACCCTTCGGAATCCTTGCGCCTACCTTTGTATATTTCGAAGGATTCTTGAGGAAATCGACGATTTCCACCAGATCCTCCTTTTCCTCCTCAAGTCCGGCCACGTCTGCAAAGCGAACCTTGCTTTCCTTCCCGTTCGTCATTGCCGCATGGCTCTTTCCGAAATCCATCATCCGGCTGTTGGCATTGTTCGCGCCTCCCGCAGACCTTGCAAGGAAACCTGCAAGAATGACCACAAGCAGAACACCCAGAAGAAACGGAATGAGTATCGTGCTCCATTCCCCCGACCGCGACACATCCGCCACCGTGTAGCTGATGTCATGATCCTCCAGCTCCTGAATCGCATCGTTGACATTCGTGACGTTTACCACGTATTCCGTGTCGTCCTTCAGAGTAAACGAAACCTTTCCCGTGGGAACCTCCGCGTTCTGGCTGATCTCTGCCCGGCTGATATCGCCGTCCTTCAGGTGCTTCTCATAGAACGATGCGCTGACCGCGCGGCTCGACTGCATGAGACTCGGTATAATAAGGAAAAAAGCAATGATCACGGCCATGATGATCAGATACATCGCCATTCCCCTTCTGTTGTTCGTTCTGTTCAAAATTCTCCGCTCCTTACCCCGTCGTATTGTCCGATGATGGAATCAGACCACCGGATTCGCTGCAAAAGCCTCTCTCATCCCATCTTCCGGAACAATTCTTCGTCAGCCATCCGTCAAATATTTATCGGATTCGATATTGACTTCCTGTCAGTTCTCCGCCGCATTTTCATCGTCAAAGGAAATGACACCGATGTACGGAAGATTCCGATATCTCTGGTCATAATCGAGACCAAATCCAACCACAAAATTGTCCGGTATCTGGAATCCGGAATACTCTACATTCACATCCGGCACGACGCGGCGCTCCGGCTTGTCGAGGAGCGTGCACAGACGGATGCTGTTCGGTTTTCTCTTTCTGAAAATCTGCAGGAGGTAGCTCAGCGTTCTTCCCGAATCGATGATGTCTTCCACGATCAGGACGTCCTTGCCTTCAATGCTCTGATCCAGATCCTTTACGATCTTGACGATGCCGCTGGACGAAGTTCCCCCGCCATAGCTGGAAACCGACATGAAATCCATGGTTACCGGAACCGTGATCTTCTTCGCCAGGTCACACATAAATACCACACCGCCCTTCAGGACGCAGATCATGGTGATGGTTTTGCCCTCGTAGTCCCTGCTGATCTGTGCTCCCAGCTCAGCAACTCTCTCCTGTACCTTCTCTTCTGGAATTAAAACCGATACCTTCTCACTCATTCGACAATCCTCCTATGTCTCGATTGAAATCTTCCCATTGTTTCACGCATTTCCCGGACGCTCCGTCCTCTGGCCGCTGTCCGGCCTTTCCCTTGTCCGGTCGATTTTCCCGACTTCCGGTCAGCTCTTCCGCCGTGATCTCCAGAATATTCTCTGTATCCCTTGTGATCCTGCAGTCCTCGCTGATCCTGCCTCCGACGACCCAGAAAACCCGCTGACCGGATGCCAGAAGCAGAATCCGGTCTCTCTCGTCCCGCGGAATCTTTTCATTGATGAAATAATCCTTCAGCTTCTTTGTCTGTCCGGTGTCCGTGACGACGATCCTGTCTCCGGCCATCCGCGTACGAAATACGATATTGTTTCCTATTTTATCATAATCAAAGTACTTCGTATACCGATTTGATGGTATTTTCTTCTCTGTTCCCGGAGTTTCCCGCAGCCGTCTGCAGGTAAACTTCCATCCCAGGAAGAAAAAAATTCCTTCTCCGGTCACCGCTACTGCCTGGCACGGCGCTGTCTCTGTCCGCTCATCCGGGATTTCCGGGTTCCCGCACACTTCATCCCTGCGCCTATGCGCTTTGCCCGCGCTCCTGCGCACTTCATCCTTACCTCCGTGCATTCGATCCACGCCCTTGCGCATAAGCTCGATGCCGTCGTACCGCCTCATCGCCCGGACGCCGTAGGGCAGATCCGTACTCTTTCCCGCGGCCATGCCGAACAGCTCGCCAAGCTGCCGGACCTGCTCACGGCCGAGATCTTTCTTTCTTCCTGCCGCCATCTCAAGCGCATCCATCAGAACATACCGCTGCAAAACCTCCGGTTCCTCTGTCACCGCGTCCCCGAGGAAAATCCGGATATCCTCATCGCCGCGCCCGCGGACCTCCTTCTTCTCGCATCCGTCAGCGGAAAGCCTGGCCGTCGTGATCTCATCGCCGCGCTCCCGAACCTCTATCAGACCGGGTTCCCGCTTTCTCGCCTCATCATGGAGGTATTCGTCCGCCTCCGCGGCATCCTCGGCCAGCTCACGGATGTGACGCACTGCCGCAGAATTAATATGTTCCTCCAGATAGGGAATTACATGATGTCTCAGACTGTTCCGGCTGTATTCCTCATCCAGATTCGTCGCATCCGTCCGCCAGCAAATATTTTGACTCCGAAGCCACTCCTCTATGTCCCTCCGCCGTGCAAACAAAAGCGGATGAATGACAGTCAGATCTTCTATCTTCCTCTTTTTCTGCTCCGATCCTTCGCCATCCGCGCAGCCCGAAGATCTGTTTCCATTCAAATATTCATCTGCATCAACCACATCCCATGCTCCCCCGATCCGGCTCACCGGACGGATGCCGGCAAGGCCTGCCAGAGAACTTCCGCGCACGGCCTGAAAAAGCACGGTTTCCGCAAGATCATCTGCATGGTGCGCAAGCGCGATCTTTCTTCCGCCCGCTTCGGATCCGAAGTCCCGATTGTCCGGTCCTGTACCGCGCAGGCTGTCCCGGTTCTCTGCCTCTGCCTTATACAGGCTGTTCCGGTTCTCTGCCCCTGCCTTATACAGGCTGTCCCGGAACGCCTGCTGCCGCAGAAGGCGCCCGGTTTCCTCCAGTCCACGCTTTTCCCGCTTCGCGATATCTGCAACCGGGAATGAATATACGTACAGCGGAATCCTTCTGTCCCGACAGATTTTTCTCACGTAATCTTCATCCGCATCTGCATCCTCTCCCCGGATATTGTGGTTCACATGCACTGCTGCCAGATGAAAAAATCCCCTCTTCCGAAGATCATCGAGCACCAGCAGGAGACAGACGGAATCCGCGCCGCCGGAAACCCCGGCAAGCACCAGGTCGCCTTTTTCGATCATATGAAACCTGCGGATATACTTCTCCGCCTCTCTAAACAGATCCATCGGTTCTCTCCCGTCCTCCCCTCACTGAAAAAAGCCATATCCGCAGAAATCGGATATGGCCCCGTCTTTTCCTCAGTAGCCGGTACCACTGTCTGTTGTATCTCCGCCATCTGTGTCGCCGCTGTCGGATGTATCGCCGTCTCCTGACTCGCTGTCTTCCGACGACGAAGAGGAGGAATCGTCAGAAGAGGAGGCGGAAGCATTCCCCTTCGTTCCAGCCGTGTCCGATTCCCGGAAGATAATCTCTCCGTCCTTGATCAGGCCCAGCTTGTCCTTGGCCACCTGCTCCTTGTATGCATCACTCTGCATATATTCGGACTCGCTGCGAATTTCCTCTGTCCGCTTCTCCTCCGCCGCATTCGCCTTCTTGAGCTCTTCTATCTGCGTATTGCCCTCGGCGATCCTGCTGCTGAGCCTGGCGCTTCCCGCCATCAGTGCGATCATCAGCGCGATCACCACAGCAATGATGCACAACATTGTCTTTCTATTCTGACGCATTCCAATCCCCTGTCCAGAACGATAAAGTGACACTCCTACGATACTTTGTGTCACAAACTGTATGAGTCACGGATTGCTCCGTGCTATGCACTCCCGCAATCCTGCAGGCACTCGGATTCCGCGCTAATGCGCTGCATCCTCACGCAACTTATACGAAGTATAACAGTCCGTTTTTCAAAAAGCAAGATTTCCCGGCCTTACACGTACTCATAAGTAGAGGATGCCTCCTCCTTGCGAACCGTCTCCTGTACATTCAGCACGCGAACCGAGACGGTCTTTTCCCCGAACAGGATGTCGATCCGATCCCCGGCCTTTACCTCGGCGCTCGCCCGCGCGGTTTTTCCATTCAGCAGAACGCGGCCCGCGTCACAGGCTTCATTCGCAACCGTTCTGCGCTTGATCAGCCGCGATACCTTCAAATATTTATCCAATCTCATGCTGTTTCTCTCCCATTTCTATTATCCTGGTCGAACCGATACGTTCCCGCACTGCCATTTCCTGAAACGTTGCGATACGTTCCCGCACTGCCATTTCCTGCCATGTTGCGATACGTTCCCGCACTGCCATTTCTTGCAATGTTGCTATACGTTCTCACACATCGTCCATTTATTATATAGAAACGGGACTGCGGCATGAATCGGCCATGCGACAGTCCCATCTCTTATTTCGTCTATAAATGCGCTTCTGAAGCCGCTATTATTTGATCATATCCTTCAGAGCTTTTCCGGCCTTGAACTTCGGAGATTTGGATGCCGCAATCTCGATGGTCTCGCCGGTCTGCGGATTTCTTCCGCTGCGTGCAGCTCTCTCAGATACCTCGAAGGTTCCGAAGCCTACCAGCTGAACCTTGTCTCCGTTCTTTAATGCTTCTGCTACCGTATCAATGAAAGCGCCAAGAGCTTTCTCAGAATCCTTTTTGGAAAGTCCTGTCTTCTCGGACATTGCTGCCACTAATTCTGTTTTGTTCATGAAATACTTCCTCCTGAAATTTACAATATATGGTCTTTTTATACTCTCGGACGCCGGATTTGTCAAGAAAAAGCGGGCGTTCCAAGCTTCCTCAAGATCTAACTTTATACCATCCTCCGGCTTCTGACAACAGGCTTTTTTATTTTTTGTCGGCCTGTGATTTTGCACAGTCACTGTTCGCCCCAACTATGTACGGCAAGGATTTTACAGTCCTGCTGCTCTTCGCAAACTGGTAAAGGTACTGTAAAATCTTAGCTGTTTTCGTGGTGCGTCAACAGTAACTTTGCAGAATGAGTACAAAATTCAAGAAGATATTCCCGGGTGTTCTTCTCCGGATCGTCCAGGACTACCTCCAGCGCCCGCTGAAGAACGGCGCCGATCTCCGGTCCCTTCGGAATCCCCGCCTCAATCAGGTCCTTCCCGTTAATTGCCAGCCCCTTCAGATCCACACACTGCTTTTCGCCGAGGATCCTTTCTCCGACCTGCGCCACGCTGATCACCCGGCGGAGCTTCTCCTCGCGCTTCCACCCGCTCTGGGCCATGGTGTCCGCGTCCTGCACCTTTATGAAGAGCGGGAAAAGTTCCTTTCCGACCTTATTGATGAGACGGCGGACCTGCCTCTCCTCCGGCATCACCCTCCAGTCGTGGTAGATGATGAGCGTCCGTACCTGACGGATCGTGTCGTTGTCCATCTTCAAACGCCGCATGATCTTCACGGCCATGGCAGCGCCCTTTTCTCCGTGTCCCTTGAAGTGATCGATTCCGTTCGCGTCTGTGGTTCTGCAGGCCGGTTTTCCCACGTCATGGAGAAGCATCGTAAAGCGGAGAATCCTGTCGTTCTTCACCTCCGCCATGGAGACCAGGGTGTGCTCACCGACATTGTACATATGATGCGGATTGTTCTGCGGTGTGCGCATCATATCGTCAAATTCCGGCAAAATAACCTTCGTGATCCCTGCCTGATACGCCACCTTCAGATACTCCGGATGATCCGAGGTAATCAGCTTTGTGAGCTCCGCGCAGATGCGCTCCGCGCTGATCTTCGCCAGATTCGGAGCCAGCCTCACAATTCCCGCGATTGTTCCCGGATCGATTCCGAAGTTCAGCTGTGCAGAAAAACGAACCGCCCGCAGAATCCGAAGCGCATCCTCCGAGAAGCGCTCCTCCGGATTCCCCACACAGCGAATACATTTATTCTGCAGATCCTCCATCCCTCCGTAGAGATCGATCAGACCTTCTTCCTCATTATATGCCATCGCATTGATCGTGAAGTCCCGACGCTTCAGGTCCTCCGCAAGGCTCGCGGTGAAGGTTACATTTTCGGGATGACGACTGTCCCTGTACTCTCCGTCTATCCGGTAGGTCGTCACCTCATGCGCCCTGCCGCCTACAAGCACCGTTACCGTCCCATGCTCGATTCCGGTATCCACCGTCTTCGCAAAAATCTGCTTCACCTGCTCCGGAAGCGCTGAGGTCGTGATATCCCAGTCCTCCGGCCTTCTTCCAAGGACCGAGTCCCTCACACAGCCTCCTACCACATATGCTTCATATCCCCTTGCATGCAGGCTGTCCAGAACCATGCGGACAGTTGCCGGCATTCTAATCTTCATCTTACAATTGCCTTTCCCATCTTACCCTTTGATCTCCGACACATCGCCTGTCTCCAGAAATCGCAGTCCTGTTGTCAGTTGCCATAAAAGAACGGTACAGACAGGATTAAAATCTACATTCTATACCCCCTCCGTGCCGTATAAACTTCTACCATCATAATCCGTTTTCCGCATTGTTGCAAGTCGCACGGCCTTGACAACCATATCTCTTGCGGTTAGAATTTATACTAATTGCGTTCAGGGAGAGTCTGTATTTTCGATGGATCCGGCAGGATTCCTCCTCCCTTTCACAAACGGAACTACATTACGTACACGATCGATCATTTATCAGGAGTTCACTATGGCAAAGGATAAGAAATTAGTAGAGCAAATCACGTCGATGGAAGACGATTTTGCGCAGTGGTACACCGACGTCTGCGTCAAGGCAGACCTGATCGGATACACCAGCGTAAAGGGCTGCATGGCAATCAAGCCGGCCGGCTACGCAATCTGGGAGAACATTCAGAAGGATCTCGACGCACGCTTCAAAGCGACTGGCGTTCAGAACGTATATATGCCGATGCTGATCCCGGAAAGCCTTCTTAATAAAGAGGCAGAGCTCGTCAAGGGCTTTGCCCCGGAGGTCGCGTGGATCACCCAGGGCGGATCCGAGAAGCTGACCGAGCGTCTCTGTGTTCGTCCGACTTCTGAGACGCTGTTCTGCGACTTCTATGCGAAGGACATTCATTCCCACAGGGATCTCCCGAAATTATACAATCAGTGGTGCTCGGTTCTCCGCTGGGAGAAGACGACCCGTCCCTTCCTCCGCTCACGCGAATTTCTGTGGCAGGAAGGTCACACCGCTCATGCCACCGCAGAGGAGTCCGAAGAGAGGACCGTTCAGATGCTGAACGTCTATGCCGACTTCCTGGAGCAGGACATGGCCATCCCCGTAATCAAGGGTCAGAAGACCGAAAAGGAAAAATTTGCCGGTGCGAAGCACACCTACACCGTCGAGGCCATGATGCATGATGGCAAAGCTCTTCAGTCCGGCACCAGCCACAACTTTGACGATATTTTCGCAAAAGCTTACGGCGTACAGTTCACCGACAAGGACAACACCCTCAAGTATGTACATCAGACCTCCTGGGGAATGACCACCCGTGTCATCGGCGCCATGATCATGGTACACGGAGACAACAGCGGACTCGTTTTGCCTCCTCATATCGCTCCGATCCAGGTCATGATCATTCCGATCCGCCAGGATGCCGAGGGTGTCATGGACAAGGCCCTTGAGGTAAAAACCGCTCTTGCCGCTGCCGGCGTCCGCGTGAACCTCGACGATTCCGAAAAGAGCCCGGGCTGGAAGTTCTCCGAGCAGGAGATGCGCGGCATTCCGATCCGTATCGAGCTCGGACCGAAGGATATCGAAAAGGGACAGGCTGTCCTGGTTCGCCGCGACACCCGTGAGAAGACCATCGTTCCGATCGAGGAGATCCCCACTCAGGCCTCTGCTCTGCTTGAAACCATTCAGGCAGACATGTTCCGCCGTGCGAAAGAGCACCTGGAGAGCCATATCTATGACGCGACCGATTACGATACCTTCTGCAAGACCATTGCCGAAAAGCCCGGATTTGTAAGAGCGATGTGGTGCGGCGATGAAGCTTGCGAGAGCAAGATCAAGGCAGATACCACTGCTACCTCCCGCTGCATTCCCTTTAAGCAGATCCGCATCAGTGACCGCTGCGTATGCTGTGGAAAGCCAGCGAAGCACGAGGTCATCTGGGCGAAGGCTTATTAAATAAACAGAAATCGCTTCAAGCCTCTTTCGCGCGCTTCGCGTGCGTCGAGCCTTTCTGCGCTTTCGAAGAGCTTATACACGAAAAATGCTGAATTTTGGGGGGATTTCTTGTGAACTTTTTTCAGAAGTTTCCCCTTCACAATCTCCGACCGTTAGGTTATTATAGTAGAGCACACAAGATGTTGTGCTCTACTTTTTATTTTTTACAAAATATAGTGGATTCAAACAGTCGAAGTTCCAATTTGTTGCAGGACAGCGCCTGTACCTGCTTTTCAATATCCAGGGGGATTATCAAGAATGGAAAAGAAAGTTACTACAAATGTAATCAAGCGAAACGGCGAAGAGGTCACCTTCGACATCACGAAGATCTGTAACGCCATTGCAAAGGCCAACAAAGAGGTGGACAAGATTCATCAGATGAATCCGTACCAGATTCAGGCAATTGCGGACAACGTCGCGGACCGCGTCAGCCAGTCTCCTCACGCGGTGAACGTCGAGGATATTCAGGATATGGTTGAGACCGGAATCATGGAGATGCGCGGCTTTGAGGTGGCGCAGAAGTATGTCCGCTACCGCTACAAGAGAACGCTCGCGAGAAAATCAAACACCACGGACGACGGTATTCTCTCCCTGATTGAGCAGAACAACGAGGAGGTGAAGCAGGAGAACTCCAACAAGAACCCTGTCATCAACTCTACCCAGCGTGACTATATGGCCGGAGAGGTCAGCAAGGATCTGACACGGCGTATTCTCCTTCCCGAGGATATTGTGCAGGCCCATGAGGCGGGAATCATCCATTTCCACGACTCGGATTATTACGCGCAGAAGGAGCACAACTGCGACCTGATCAACCTCGAGGATATGCTGCAGAACGGCACGGTCATCAGTGAGACGCTGATTGAAAAGCCTCACAGCTTCTTCACCGCCTGCAACGTAACCACTCAGATTGTCGCTCAGGTTGCCTCCAACCAGTACGGCGGCCAGTCCTTCACCCTCGCTCACCTCGCTCCCTTTGTAGATATCAGCCGACAGAAGATCCGCAAGGAAGTCATCGCTGAGCGCCAGGAGTGCGGAGAAGACATGGATGAGAAGATTATCGACCTCATCACCGAGCGTCGTCTCGCAGAAGAGATCAAGAGCGGTATCCAGACCATCCAGTATCAGCTGATCACCCTGATGACCTGCAACGGACAGGCTCCCTTTGTAACCATGTTCATGTATCTGGATGAGGTTCCGGACGGACAGACGAGAACCGACCTTGCCGCCATTATCCGCGAGGTTCTGGTTCAGCGGATGCAGGGTGTCAAGAACGAGAAGGGCGTATGGATCACTCCCGCGTTCCCGAAGCTGATCTACGTCCTGGACGAGGACAACATCCATCCTGATTCCAAGTACTACTATCTGACCGAGCTCGCGGCGAAA
Source organism: uncultured Lachnospiraceae bacterium (assembly GCA_900314295.1). Lineage (GTDB taxonomy): Bacteria > Bacillota > Clostridia > Lachnospirales > Lachnospiraceae > Bilifractor. The sequence goes on from OMUU01000022.1 coordinate 15,096, forward strand.
TGCACCGCAAAGCGCATGGTTCCAGATTACATCTCCGCAAAGAAGATGAAGGAATACAAGAACGGCGACGTCTATCCCTGCATGGGCTGCAGAAGCTTCCTCACCCCGGACAACGAGAATCTCCCGGAGGGACTCTGCGACGAGGACAACAAGTCCGGCTCCAGAAATCATACCAATGGAAAGCACAAGTACTACGGCCGTTTCAACCAGGGCGTTGTGACAATCAACCTCGTCGATGTGGCATGCTCCTCCAACAGGGACATGGACAAGTTCTGGGAAATCCTCGACGAGAGACTGGAGCTCTGCCACCGCGCTCTCCGCTGCCGTCATGAGAGACTGAAGGGAACACCTTCCGATGTTGCCCCGATCCTCTGGCAGTACGGTGCCCTGGCAAGGCTGAAGAAGGGCGAGACCATCGACAAGCTTCTGTACAACAACTACTCCACCATCAGTCTCGGCTATGCCGGTCTCTACGAGATGTGCGTATACATGACCGGAAAGAGCCACACAGACCCGGAGGCGAAGCCGTTCGCACTCAAGGTAATGCAGCATCTTAACGACAAGTGTGCCGAGTGGCGTGCCGCTGAGCACATCAGCTACTCCCTGTACGGAACACCGATGGAGTCCACCACCTATAAATTCGCGAAGTGTCTCCAGAAGCGCTTCGGCGTGATCAAGGATGTCACCGACCACAACTACATCACGAACAGCTACCATGTAAATGTCCGCGAAAAGATCGATGCCTTCCAGAAGCTGAAGTTCGAGGCCGACTTCCAGAAGCTCTCCCCGGGCGGAGCCATCAGCTACGTCGAGGTACCGAACATGCAGGACAATATCCCTGCCGTAATCTCCGTGATGCAGTTCATCTACGACAATATCATGTACGCCGAGCTGAATACCAAGAGCGATTACTGTGAGGTCTGCGGTTATGACGGCGAGATCCAGATCAAGGAGGACAAGCACGGAAAATTAATCTGGGTATGCCCGAACTGCGGCAACACCGACCAGAGCAAGATGTCCGTCGCACGACGCACCTGCGGATACATCGGAACCCAGTTCTGGAACCAGGGCCGCACACAGGAAATCAAAGACCGGGTTCTTCATCTGTAAGCGTGTAAGCGCTATAAAAGCGCAGACAGTCTTTCGCGCAGGCCAGCCGCGCATAGAAGGCTGCCTGCGCTTTCTTATGCATACATGTATGAGTGCTCACCAAATCGTTACAAATCATTCACGAAAGGATCGCATCCATGAATTACGCCAATATCAAGAATTTTGACATTGCGGACGGCCCGGGCGTGAGAGTCAGCCTCTTCGTCTCCGGCTGCCGCCACCACTGCAAGGGCTGCTTCAATTCCATGACATGGGATTTCAATTACGGAACGCCCTTTACCGAAGATACCGTAGAAGAGATTCTGGACGCCCTCAAACCGGACTATATCCAGGGATTTACCCTCCTTGGCGGAGAGCCCTTTGAGCCGGAAAATCAACAGGTCCTTGTCAGCCTTCTGAAGAGGATCCGCGAGACCTACCCGTCCAAGGACATCTGGTGCTACACAGGCTACACCTATGACGTTGACCTGATGAAAGGCGGCAAAGTCTATACCGACGTCACCGACGAGATGCTGTCCTACATTGATCTTATCGTCGACGGAGAATTCGTGGAAGCGGAGAAAGACGTCACCCTCCTGTTCCGCGGAAGCCGCAACCAGCGCCTCATCGGACTGCACGGATACAAGGCCCCGGAGGAACGCAAGCGCGACAAAAAAATATAACTATCGCCAGCGTTTTGATTTTTGATTTTTTTAAAATTATGCATTGACAAAAAGCAACTACTACCCTATACTATAAACAGTAATCGTTCTCATTATTATTTTTAAGAAAGGATAAAGCATGGCAGTACTGAAATACAGCCGCCAGAGAGAAGCTATCTACAATAATCTCCGGCAACGCAAAGATCACCCCACTGCGGATATGATTTTTGCGGACATACGGAAGGACTTTCCGAACATCAGTCTCGGAACGGTATACCGTAACCTCTCTCTTTTATCTGATCTCGGCAAAATCCAGAAGCTTGCCGCGGATGGCATCGCGGATCGGTTCGACGGAAATGTCCTCCCCCACGATCACTTTATCTGCCGCAAGTGTGGAGCAATGACAGATATGGATTTTGTGGATACAGAACGGTTCAAGGAAGAAGCAGCCCGCCGCTTCGACGGTGAAATTGAAAGCTGCAGCATTGTGTTCTACGGAATCTGTGCAGACTGCAAGAAAAAGGAAGCGATGAACCTTTCAGAAGAGAGTTACTCTTCTACAGCGCAGAAGTCCACTGAGACGCAGCCCGCGGTATAAGCTGCTATTCCTGTATGATTTGTTTTGCAATTGTCACAGTTGGTTATGATGGTTTTTGTCCGATTACCTGAGGAGGTAAAGCGACAGCACAATTTTTCTTAATGAAAGGTGGTAATTCAAATGGCTAAATGGAAATGTACCGTATGTGGACACATCTACGATGAAGAGGTTGAAGGCGTTAAGTTCGAGGATCTTCCTGCTGATTGGAAGTGCCCGACCTGCAAACAGCCGAAATCCAAATTTGTAAAGATCGATGAGACCGCTGAGCGCACATGGGCTGCTGAACATGTCGTAGGCATCGCAGCTGACGCTCCGGAAGATATCAAAGAAGGTCTGAAGGCTAATTTCGAGGGTGAGTGCTCGGAGGTTGGAATGTACCTGGCAATGTCTCGTGTAGCATTCCGCGAGGGATATCCGGAAATCGGTCTGTATTATGAGAAGGCTGCTCATGAAGAGGCAGAGCATGCTTCCAAGTTCGCTGAGCTGCTTGGCGAGGTTGTTACCACAAGCACAAAGAAGAATCTGGAGCTTCGTGTAGAGGCTGAGTATGGAGCAACCGAAGGAAAGTTTGAGCTTGCGAAGAAGGCGAAAGCACTGAACCTTGATGCAATCCATGACACCGTTCATGAGATGGCGCGCGACGAAGCAAGACACGGCAAGGCATTTGAAGGTCTTCTGAAGAGATACTTCGGTGAATAATAACGAGTACAAATAAGCGTAAATATACAGGAACCCCGGCATCATGTCCGGTACTGCCCATTCCGCAGTACCGGTCCAATGCCGGGGTTTCTGTCGTCTGACCATCTGTAATTCTAATCTGTCCTGCAGGCAGAGCCTCCCGGACTCCCCCACATGGATAAACCCACAGGTTCTCAAATCAGGATACAGAATAGATATATGAGAATACTTTTCACTCAACCGCAGCGTGCTTTTCTCCAGACAGGGCGTCCGCCAGTTCTGCAAACTGTACAAGCTCCAGAGATTCTCCGCGGATATTCTCCGGAAGCGCACATTTCTTCATGGCTTCTTCGATCTGTTCCCTGGAAAAATCAAGCTCACGGCTGTTTCTCAGACCATTGAAAAGCGTCTTTCTCCGCTGCGCAAAGGAGGCGCGGATCAGACGAAACATCAGCCTCTCATCCTGTACCGAAACTCTCTCCTCTGCAGAGCGCCCGGTCAGACGAATGACCGCGCTTCCTACATTCGGTCTGGGCATAAAGCAATTCGGAGGCACATTTGCCACGATTTCCGGTCTCGTATAATACTGAACCGCCAGTGACAAGGCTCCATAATCCTTGGTGCCCGGAGACGCCTGCATACGCTCCGCGACCTCTTTCTGAACCATGACGGTTACCGACTCCAGCGGAACCTTCTTCTCCAAAAGCTCCATCAGAATCGGCGTCGTGATGTAATACGGAAGATTTGCCACCACCTTCACCGGTTTTCCTCCGTTATGCTCCTCTACGAAGCGGTTCAGATCCAGCGTTAGAATATCCTGGTTGATAACCGTCACATTGTTCCAGTCCGAGAGGGTGTCTTCCAGGATCGGTATCAGGTTCCGGTCGATTTCTACCGCATATACCTCACGTGACGCATAGGCCAGGTACTGCGTCAGGGTTCCGATTCCCGGACCAATCTCCACCACGCAGTCGTCCGGTCCGATTCCGGCAGCCCGGATGATCTTCTCCAGCACATGCGGATCGATCAAAAAATTCTGACCGTATTTCTTCTGGAAGCGAAACCCATACTTCTGCAGTATTTCAATTGTTCTGGCCGGCGTTCCCAGCCAGGGTTCTTTCTTTAATTCAGTCACTTTCTCTCATTCCTGTAGGATGACGGAGTGTGAAGCTCGCGAAAGACTGTCTGCTCAGGTGAGATTGAAATCCTTCTCCTGAAGCACAAGCCATTTATCTTTCCTGTTTTTCCTGCTTCTGCGACGTTTCGCCGATGAACGGCTGATAGCCTTGTCGATCATTTCCTTCACGATGGATATCGTTACCGGTTCTTCCTCCGTCTGCATATTGCCGATCATAGTATAGAGCGCCAGGATCGCCATATCATCGATCTTGTAGCCGTTTTCCGTAGCGTAGGTTCTTGCGAAGGTAATCAACTCATCGTTTGTGAACACCGGTATGGATATAACCCGGTCAAACTTCGCGGCAAAACGCGGATATTTCTTCAGGAATGCCCGCATTGCCACCTTTTCATCCTCGATGATCGTGATCATGCAGTCTGTCCGGAATTCCATCGCCTGACTCAGCTTCTCAACGGTCGCCTCATTCATTCCCGACACATCTTCAATCATGAAGAAGCCACCTGCCATTCTGGCCACAACCTTCGCAGGATCCTTTTCATTCAGATCCGCTCCCTTGACTCTGGCCACTTTTGCCGCATCCATGCCAAGATCCTTGCACATCGCAACGACAAGTCCATGCGTCAGACGGGTTTTTCCGGTTCCCCTGGCTCCCATGACCGCAATATTGCCGTGGAGTGACGTCTTCTCGCCGGCATGCTCATATACACAGCTGATCGCCTCCAGAATCTGCGCATCCATTCCCGGGATTCTCGCGAAATAGGTAAAAATCTTTCGCTGCTCCTCGTTCATCCGGGTTGGCTTTGCCCGGTTCATGATACGGATACGCCGTTCCTCCGGGGTCTCCTCACTCAGAATCTTATCGATGGATATCGGAATCGTATTGGCACCGATGGTATCCAGCGGAATCGTATGCGTGTGAGAAGCCCTCTCCGACTCCGAAGGCTGCGGATCCGGTATCTCCAGCTCCTCGATGTAATGGATTTCCTTCTTCTTCGGTTTCTCAGAATCGGCAGCGACCGGCGCTCCCTCCGCTCTGTTTGCTTCCGGATCTCCGCTTTCGCTTCTTCCAATCGCCGCTTCCGTTTCAGCCTCGGCCTTCAAGGCCTCCGGTGTGACCTCTCTCGATAAATCCTCTTCCTCAAGATCACGGAGGCGAATTCCTCCTTCCTGATCCTGCGCTTTTACAGATGCTTCCGGAACCTCCTCGACGGTCTCGACCTCCTCCGGGCTCTCTTCCTCGACGACCTCGGCTTCCTCCGGACTCTCTTCCTCGACGACCTCGGCTTCCTCCGGACTTTCTTCCTCGACGACCTCGGCTTCCTCCGGACTTTCTTCCTCGACGACCTCGGCTTCCTCCGGACTCTCTTCCTCGACGACCTCGGCTTCCTCCGGACTTTCTTCCTCGACGACCTCGGCTTCCTCCGAGCGTTCTTCCTCGACGACTTCGACTTCCTCCGGGCTCTCTTCCTCCGCCACCTCAGCCGCTTCCGGACTTTCCTCCTCGACGATCTCCGTCTCCTCCGGAATTTCTTCTACGATCTCCGGCTCTGTATCTTCGATCTCCGACTCCTTCTCCGGGATCTCAGCCCCGGCAGTCGCAGCCTCCTTCGTCAGATTCTCTGCTTTCGTCTCTGTCCCGGATGTCTCCTTTGCATTCGCAGCATTCATGGCTGTTCCTGCCTCTGAAGCCTCCGTCTGTCCGGCAGCATCTTCTGCATGATTTTCCACGCCGCTGCTCTTCTTCGCCGCGTCCGCGGCAATTTCACTCGAGAACGACCCCGCTGTTTCGGCAAGAAATGCATCCAGATTGAACTCGCCGGTATTCATCTTCCTGCTGGTGCCTTCCCTGCGCGCCTTCGCCGCGGCAGCCGCTGCGGGAGTCATTTTTTTCACGTCTGCAGAACGCTTCGGCTGACGACTTACTTCCGGATTGTTGGATGGTCTCACGCGCTCCTCCGAAGGTCTTCCATCGTAAGGTTTCCCGCCTTCCGCCGAAGATCCTCCATCGTAAGATTTCCCGCCTTCCGCCGAAGGTCCTCCATCGTAAGATTTCCCGCCTTCCGCCGAAGATCTTCCAACGTAAGATTTTTTGCCTTCCGCCGAAACTCCCCGGGAGTCAGCAGTCTCATCGTTTTCACTCTCTTCCGCAAACGAATGCATCACATTCCGGAAGCCTTTAGCAAGTCGGTCTCTGAAATCTGCGGATCCCGCCTCTTCGGAGCGTTCTGCTTCTGCGCTCATCCGATCATGCCTCTTAGAAGCTTCTGCCTCCCCGCGGCTTCTCTCAATCCTGTCACGCTTTACCGATGTCAAGGATTCCGAAGCCTCTTTCGCCTCTTCCTCGAACATTCCGGCTCTCGCGGAAGCATCCGCCTCCGTGCTCTCTGCCTCTTCCGATGTCGGCGCAGCATTTTTCTCCTGTCTCCGCCGGTTGGCCGCCGCCTTCATCCGGTTATAGTTCTGTTCCTGCGATGGCGAAAGAGCCGCATACTGCTTCTTGAGCTCCATGGCCTTCATGACATATCTGCCCTCACTGAACCACAGAATCAGATCATCACAGGTCTCCACGCATTTCTTCGTATCTCCCGCCTTCGAATACAGCACCGCAAGCTCGTAAGCCCAGCGCTCCGTGTACTCCCGTTCCTTGTATTCCTCGAGAACATCAATCTGTGCTTCCAGCGGCGCGCCCTTCGCCTTGAACAGCTTATACTGCAGAATACAGCGCGAATTGTCGTTTTTTGCGACCTTGGAAAACTCCCGGAAATACTTCTCTGCCTCATCGATCTGATTCAGCCGGATGCAGACCTCCACCAGACGGTACAGAATATTTCTTCCGATGGACGCGCGGCTGTACGCGAGAACCAGAATATCCTTGGCACTTTCATAATCTTTATTTACTTCATATACATCGGCCACCATGTTCAGCGTATTGATGCTCTTGACACGGCGCCAGTCAATCGAATCGACGATATTCAGGGCATTTTCGTAATCCTTCTCCCTGACATAGCTCGTCAGTTCGTCTAATTTCTGATGATATTCCTCTTTATCCAAGGTTTATCGCCTCCCGTTTATTGAATTATCCATACTCCATGAAATCCCTTATCCCTGTGACATCCGCGCTCTCCGGATCACATCCTGCCAGACCGTTTCACTTCGATCCTGTCCGGCATCCGGATGTCATACACCTTTCATCCGACCGATTTTCCTTCGATCCTGTCCATCTTCCGGATGCCATCCGTGTATTCCTGAAACCCGCAATCAGACCGTTTTCACTTCGATCTTATCCAGCTTCCAGATATCGTCGACATATTCCTGAATCGTGCGGTCCGAACTGAACTTACCGGAATGCGCAATGTTCAGAATTGCGCTCTTGTTCCACTCCTCGGATTTGCGATACTTGGATTCTACGCGCTCCTGAGCCGCCGCATACGACTTGAAATCCGCAAGAATGAAATATACATCCGCACGGTTTCCGTTCTGCGGATACAGAAGCGAATTGTAGATGTCCCGGAACATCTCCATATCCCCGTTGGAATACATGCCATTGATCAGCTGCATGAGAACCTGGCGGATATCCGCGTCGTTGTTGAAGTACTGCATCGGATCGTAGCCGCCGTTTTTCTCATATTCGATGACCTGCTCCGCCGTCAGACCGAAGATAAAGGCGTTCTCCTCGCCGACCTCTTCCACAATCTCCACATTCGCGCCGTCCAGGGTGCCCAGCGTCAGCGCTCCGTTCAGCATGAACTTCATGTTGCCGGTTCCCGATGCCTCCTTGCTCGCAGTGGAGATCTGTTCGGATACATCCGCCGCCGCAAAAATCATCTCCGCGTTGCTTACGCGGTAGTCCTCGATAAATACGACCTTGATCTTATTCTTGATGCTTGCGTCATGGTTGATTACATCCGCAACATTATTGATCAGCTTGATGATCTTCTTCGCGCGCTCATAGCCCGCACTGGCCTTTGCGCCGAAAATGAAGGTTCTCGGATAGAACGGAAGCTCCGGATGCTCCTTGATCTTATTGTACAGGTACATCACGTGGAGAATGTTCAGCAGCTGACGCTTGTACTCATGCAGCCGCTTTACCTGCACGTCAAAGATAGACCGCGGATCAACCTCGATGCCGTTGTGCTCCTGAATATATTTTGCCAGACGCAGCTTATTCTGATACTTGATATTGCTGAACTCCGCCTGCGCCTTCTCATCATCCGCATAAATGGCAAGCTTGTTGATCGTGGAAAGATCCGTCACCCATTCCTTCCCGACATGAGCGGTCACCCAGTCTGCCAGAAGCGGGTCTCCGTGAAGCAGGAAACGACGCTGTGTGATTCCATTCGTCTTGTTCGAGAATTTCCACGGATACATCTCATAGAAATCCTTCAGCTCCCGCTTCTCCAGGATCTCGGTGTGAAGCTTTGCCACACCGTTAACGGAGAAACCGCCGACAATGGCAAGGTTCGCCATGCGCACCTGCCCATCGTAGATGATCGCCATGCTTCGGATCTTCTCATCGCTGTTCTGCGGATATTTGATCTTGACCGCTTCACAGAACCGGCGGTTAATCTCCTCAACGATCTGATAGATACGCGGAAGCAGACGGGAGAAGAGCTCAATCGGCCATTTTTCCAGCGCCTCGGCCATGATGGTGTGGTTCGTGTAAGCGCAGCACTTTGTCACAATCTCCCATGCCTCGTCCCACTCCAGATGCTGCTCATCCAGAAGGATCCGCATCAGCTCCGGAACGGTAAGCGTCGGATGCGTGTCGTTCATGTGGAAGCACGCCTTCTCCGGCAGCATGTGGATATCGTCGTGTCCCTTCAGGAATTTCTTCACCGCCGTCTGAATGCTTGCGGAAACGAAGAAATACTGCTGTTTCAGACGGAGCTCCTTTCCGGCCATGTGGTTGTCATTCGGGTAGAGAACCTCTGTCAGCGTCTGCGCCAGATTCTCCTGCTCCACAGCCTTGTAATAGTCTCCCTTGTCAAACGAATCCAGAGAAAAATCATTGATGGCTTCGGCGTCCCAGATACGCAGGGTGTCAACCACATTGTTGTTGTATCCGACAATCGGCAGGTCATAGGGAACGGCCCGCACGGACTGATATCCCTCTTGATGATAATAGTTTCTTCCGGTCTTGTCGTCGTGGTCCACCGCGACATAGCCGCCGAATTTAATTTCCTTCGCATATTCCGGGCGTTTCAGCTCAAAGGGATAGCTTCCGTCCTTCAGCCAGTTATCCGGCTTCTCAATCTGATACCCGTCCCTGATCTCCTGCTTGAACATACCGTAGTGGTACCGGATGCCGCAGCCATATGCCGTATAGCCGAGGGTCGCAAGCGAATCCATAAAGCATGCCGCCAGCCTTCCGAGACCTCCGTTTCCGAGTGCCGGGTCTCTCTCCTCGTTCTCGATGGCATCCAGATCAATCCCCATCTCTTCCAGCGCCTGCTTTACCTGTCCGTAGGCCGTAAGTGCCAGAAGATTGTTGCCGAGATACCTTCCGGTCAGGAATTCCATCGACATGTAGTAGACGATCTTCGGATCATCCTTCTTTATGGTCTGCTGGGTCGCCATCCAGTTATCAATAATAACGTCCTTGACGACATAGCATACCGCCTGGTAGATCTGGTGACTGCTTGCTTCCTCCAGCGTCGTGCGGAACAATCTTCTGACCTCGTCTTTTACTTCCTTCTTGAAATTCTCTTTCTTGAATATCGGATTAAGCATTATATCCCCTTTCGCTTAAAAACCACTGCCGATGTTCTATCGGCTTACCCACCGACCACGAAATGAAAAGCGCCTCGTTCTTCTGTCGTGATATGCACCGCACACGACAGTGTCGCGTCCGGAATAATCCTCCCTGCTTCTGAAAAAACTCCTGCCGCCTCCAAAGCAGCCGATATGACAGTAGGGAGTCCGGCGGACCCGGGCTCCCAGAAATATCCTTACTGTTTCTCGACACCCAGAGTGACTTCCTCGGAATTGATCTTCCAATCCTTGGTATAGCCGGCCGTCTCGCCGATCACAATATCATCGGCCAGGACGACTCCGGAGATCTTTTCTTTATTCGCCTTCAGAATGTCCGCGATATGACGGTTGCCCTTGGCATAGACCTTAATCCGGTCCATAACCTCAAAGCCTGCCTCCTTGCGCATCGTCTGAATCTTGCTGATCAGCTCCGCGACGAAGCCCTCCTCGATCAGCTCCGGAGTGAGAGCGGTATCCAGCATGACGGTTACACCCTGATCTGCCTGCGCCACATAGCCCTCGGTCTGTGCAATGTCAATGAGAAGATCCTCTCTTGCAAGGGAGATGCTCTGTCCGTCGACGGAAATGGTCAGCGAGCCGTTCGCGTTGAGCTCAGCCACCGCCTCTGCTCCATCCAGCTCAGAGAGTGCCTTGCGGATTCCGCCGACCAGCTTGCCATATTTCGGACCGACCGTCTTCAGCTGCGGCTTGATGCTGTATTCCACCTTCAGATCATCCGAGAACTCTACAGATTTAACATTCAGCTCATCCGTCACAATCTTCGTGTAGAAGTCATCCAGACGGAAGTCCGCTTTTACATACATTCTGGAAAGCGGCTGACGGTTCTTGATGCCGGATGCATTTCTCGCGGCGCGTCCGAGAACGACGATTCTCGTAACCTCCCGCATATTCTGCTCCAGATCCTTGTCGATCCACGCCTCATTCACGGTCGGGTAGTCGCAGAGGTGGATGCTCTCCGGAGCGCTGCTGTCCACACTGCGCACCAGATTCTGATAGATATCCTCCGTCATAAACGGGATCATTGGAGCCGCCGCCTTGCAAAGCTCGACAAGCGCGGTGTAAAGCGTCAGATACGCGTTGATCTTGTCCTGCTCCATTCCCTTTGCCCAGAATCTCTCACGGGATCTCCGGACATACCAGTTGCTCATGTCGTCTACAAACGCTTCCAGCGCCTTGGCCGCCTCCGGAATCCGGTACTGATCAAGATCCGCGTCCGTCTCCTTGATCGTAGAATTCAGGCGGGACAGAAGCCATCTGTCCATGACCGGAAGCTTATCGTAATCAAGCGTATACTTTGTCGGATCGAAATTGTCGATATTCGCGTAAAGCACCCAGAAGGCATAGGTGTTCCAAAGAGTGCCCATGAATCTTCTGGAATACTCCATCACAGCCTTGTCGTGGAACTTGTTCGGCAGCCACGGCGCACTGTTGATGTAGAAATACCACCGGATCGCGTCCGCTCCGAACTTGCGCAGCGCAGACATCGGCTCTACGGCGTTGCCCTTGGACTTGGACATCTTGTTGCCGTCCTTGTCCAGCACAAGACCCAGCACGATGACATTCTTGTACGCGGGCTTATTGAACAGCAGTGTGGACTCGGCATGCAGAGAATAGAACCATCCTCTGGTCTGGTCCACCGCCTCGGAAATAAACTGCGCCGGGAACTCCCGCTCGAACAGTTCCTTATTCTCAAATGGATAGTGAAGCTGTGCGTAAGGCATCGCACCGGAATCAAACCAGCAGTCGATCACCTCCGGCACACGGTGCATCTCGCCTCCACAGTCCGGACACTTGATCGTGAACTGGTCCACATAAGGTCTGTGAAGCTCGGTGTGCTCCGCATCCGGATTCCCGGTCAGCTCCGCCAGTTCCTTTCTGGATCCGACGCAGATCTGCTTTCCGCAGTCCGGGCAGGTCCATACCGGAAGCGGAGTGCCCCAGTACCGGTTTCTCGAAATGCCCCAATCCTGAATATTCTCCAGCCAGTTCCCGAACCGTCCTTCTCCGATGGTCGGCGGAATCCAGTTGATCTCCTTGTTGTTCCGTACCAGATCATCCTTTACGGCGGTCATCTTGATGAACCAGGACTCTCTCGCATAGTAGATCAGCGGCGTATCGCATCGCCAGCAGTGTGGATAATCATGCTCCACCTTCGGCGCCGCAAACAGAAGCTTCCGCTCGGACAGATCCTTCAGAACCTCAGGGTCCGCGCTGACTGCTCCCTCATCCTTTATCTCATGCTCGGTCGGCTTGCAGCGCATTCCCGCAAACTTACCCGTCTCCGGCTTCAGGCGGCCGTGATCGTCAACCATCTGAACAAACGGAGCGTCATATTTTCTGCCGACACGGGCGTCGTCCTCACCGAATGCCGGTGCGATATGGACGATTCCGGTACCGTCGGTCATGGTTACATAATCGTCGCAGTACACGAAAAATGCCTTCTTGTGCTGCTTCGCAGCCGCATCTGCCGCACACGGATACAGCGGCTCATACTCCTTGTACTCCAGATCCTTTCCCTTGAAGGTTTCCAGGATCTCGTATGCCTTTTCGCCCTCCTCCTTTGCGACAGGTCCGAGAACCTTGTCCAGAAGAGCGACCGCCATATAGTAGGTGTATCCATCCACACATTTTACTTTTGCATACTCATCTTCCGGGTTCACGCAGAGTGCGATATTCGACGGAAGCGTCCAGGGCGTCGTGGTCCATGCCAGGAAGTAAGCGTCCTCGCCCTTTACTTTGAAGCGGACAATCGCGGTGCGGTCCTTGATCGTCTTGTACCCCTGTGCAACCTCATGAGAGGAAAGAGGCGTTCCGCAGCTCGGACAGTAGGGAACAACCTTGAATCCCTTATAGAGAAGCCCCTTCTTCCAGATCTCCTTAAGCGCCCACCACTCAGACTCAATATAGTCATCATAATAGGTGACATAGGGATTCTCCATGTCAGCCCAGAATCCGACCTTGCCGGAAAACTGCTCCCACATTCCCTTATATTTCCAGACCGACTCCTTGCACTTTTTGATGAAGGGCTCGATTCCGTATGCCTCGATCTCGTCCTTGCCCTCTATGCCGATCTCTTTCTCAACTTCCAGCTCAACAGGGAGTCCGTGCGTGTCCCACCCGGCTTTCCGGGGTACCTCGTATCCCTTCATGGTGCGGTACCTGGGAATCATATCCTTAATGACACGGGTCAGCACATGTCCGATGTGCGGCTTGCCGTTCGCGGTCGGCGGTCCGTCATAGAACATATACATCGGATGTCCTTCATTCTTCTTTACACTCTTCTCGAAGATCTGGTTCTCCTCCCAGAACTTCTCCGTCTCTCCCTCTCTATCCACGAAATTGAGGTTCGTATCGACTTTACGGTACATATCAGTAATATCCTCCTTTGGTTTACAATGTTTTCTCGTCACATGTAAAAAACCATATGTGCCATTCCAGGCAATCTATTATAAAAAGACGGCTGAAGCATTGTCAAGCCATTCCATGGGTTTCCTGTCTTTTTTTGCGCCTTCTGGCGCGAAGCCCGTCCCGCTTGCCGCGGATCAGATCCGCCTCCGCCTCGCTGCTTATCTTGATCGTCTTCACCACGTAGACCCTGCCTTCATCGGTGTGCTTCATCCGGATCTTTCCCTTCAGATAGCCGTGCTCCGGACAGTACGCCACACTGTAATAGTTCCGCGAGTTCACGGAAAACCAGTGCATCTTCTTCCGGGACTTTCTCCCGCATCTGCAGCAGTACGTGCTCCGGACCTCCGGATCCCTCATCGCATCTTCCTTGGTCGCGAATTCCCGGGAGATGTATTTGCTGTATCCGTTGTAAATGGTGTGAATCTCCTCAGTTTTCTTCTTCGGATTCTGGTACACATCGATGGAATCATAGGCAAGCACGACATCCATGTCGATTTTTTGAAAAATCAACGCGGTATATCTGGCATCCGCCAACGCCCGGTGAAATTCCTCGTCCTTGCCAAGCTCCAGATAATCAATTCCATATTCCAGCGACCTGCGGCTTTTCATATCCTCAAACTGTACGGCAAACAGCTTCTGAACATCATAATAATGAAGCGGTCCCTTCAATAGCTCCAGCACGTGATAATATTTCATATTCCTCTGGAGCTCCGTCAGATCAACCGTTCCCCAGGTGCAGAAAACCGATTCCGGCCCTGCCCAGGCCAGAAACTCCCGTACCGCATCCGGAAAATACGCTCCGTTTTTCAATTCTTCCTTATCGATATGCACAATCTCACGCGTGCGGTAATTCAGGGATTTATAAACGACCGGCCGTATCACACTCTGAAACGTATCGACAATCTCACGGTTCTCATCGAGCTTAACGGCCCCGATCTCAATAATCTCAAACGGAAGCCGCTTCACCTCACGGCTTTTGCCATAAGGGCTCTGGTTCCACTCGAGATCAAAGACTATATAATTCATAGTTTCGTGTCCTTTTTGCATAGATAAAGTTATCATAGCACATCCCTTTGCGGCCGCGCAATCTATACTCACGTCAGTTTCTGACCTGTATCTTCCAGAGGTTGCTGTTCACGCACTATCTCTGAAAGACAAGCATTTTACAGTCCTGTTGCCATTCGCAAACTGGCTGTAGCAAAGTTTTATCCTGTTTGGTGAAGCTGCGGAACTCCTCAGGCGCAAGCGCCTTCGTCAGACAGTCCTCGCTATTTACCTTTTGAAGAATTCACAGCTAAAACTTTTAACAGCCAGTAATGCTCAGGCAAAGGTACTGTAAAATGTTTGCCCTTTCAGTGGTGCGTGAACAATAGCAAAAAGGCTGCTCCAGCGTTCCCGCTTTCACAGCCTCATTCTTAATCCATATCCAATTCCCGCATTTGTTCCGAATTAACCTTTCACGCCTCCGGCCGTTACTCCTCCGACAATATATTTCGAGAGGAAGAGATATACGAAGATAACCGGGAAGATTGAGAAGGTGATGGACGCATATACCTGTCCCATGTCGAACTTGAGCCAGTCCGCGGAACGGAGCTCTGCGATCAGCACGGGAAGTGTCTTCATGGTTTCCTTGTGCAGGATCAACGCCGGAGTGAAGTAATTGTTCCAGCTGTTGACAAAGGTGAAGATCGCCTGCACCGCGATTGCCGGCTTCATCAGCGGCATGACAATCGTATTAAAGATCCGGAATTCGCCGGCTCCGTCGATCCTGGCAGCTTCCAGAAGAGAGCCGGGAAGATTGGAGTCCATATACTGCTTCATATAGAAGAACACCACCGGCGACGCAACCGCAGGAACCACGAGCGGAAGATAATGATCCATCAGGTTCATCTTGCTGACGAGCTGTACAAAACCGAGTGCGGATACCTGCGTCGGAATCATCATGATCGCCAGAATGAAGGTATAAATTGCTTTCTTTCCCTTGAAATCATATGCATGGATTGCGTAAGCGGTCATCGTGCTGAAATAGGTGCTGAAAAAAGCACTCAGCCCGGCAATGATAAGAGAATTCAGCATGCCGCGAACAAACGGGAGCGACCCGTGCAGCATGTTGGAAAGGTTCTCGATCAGGTGTGAGCTCGGGATCGGCGTGAATCCTTTTCCCAGCTCACCGTTCGACCTTGTGGTATTGATGAACAGAATATAGAACCAGATCAGACACAGGAAGGTCAGAAAGATGAGTATTATATAGGAAAAAATTCTTCTTCCCCTGACAGTTCCTTTTGCTGTTTTTTCTTCATTTGCTTGTACTGCAGCCATCTCCTGTCCCCTCCTTTCAGTCCTTCTTGTCCGCTGTCGTCTTGAATACGACCATACTGAGCAGACCGGTAATAATCAGCAGAATCACCGAAAGGGCACCGGCCATGCCGTAGTTCTTGCTGTACAGATGCTTGTTCAGATACATGATCAGCGTCATGGAGGAGCGCATCGGATCGCCGCTTCCGTTGGTCAGGATCTGCGGTACATCAAACATCTGCAGACCGCCGATCAAGGATGTGATCATGACATATACAAAGATCGGTTTCAGGATCGGCATCGTGATACGGAAGAAAATCTGTCTCGCGTTGGCACCGTCTACCTCGGCCGCCTCAAACAGCGATGAATCGATTCCAAGCATACCTGCCATCAGAAGGATCGTCGTGTTGCCGAACCACATCAGAAAGTTCATGAACGCGACCATTCCGCGCACGCTTCCGACATGTGACATGAACTTGTACGGCTTCGAAAGCAGATGCAGCGACATCAGGATCGAGTTGACCGGTCCGCTGTCCGCAAACAGAGTGAAGAACAGCATGGCGAACGCAGATGCCATGATCAGATTCGGAAGGTAAATAACAGTCTTGAAAAATCTCTGCGCCTTCAGATGAAGGGACGGATCCGTGAACCAGGCCGCCAGAGCCAGCGAAACCACAATCTGCGGAACAAAGCCAAGAACCCACATGATCATGGTATTGGCAAAATACTTCGGCAGATCTCCACTCGTAAACAGCTTTGCGTAATTCGCGAGACCGATGAAATTCGGTCCGATCTGTTTCAGTCCCGATCTGTAATTTTCAAAGAAACTGTTGTAAATGGTGGAAAGCAGCGGGATCATCTGAAAGATCACGAATACCGCCATAAAGGGTATCAGAAAAATATATCCGTACCGGTTATGCCTTTTGATCCTGCTTTTCTTGCGTTTTTCCATACCCTGACCTCCCCGACTCAAATAACTGACGCTCGCCTCACTCGCACGCTCCGTGTCCGGATGAGGCTCACTGTTCGCGTAAATAAAACGGGGATCCGTCAGAGCAGATCCCCGACCGGAACGCCGGTCCTCAGATCTTCTGCGGACCCGGTCGTTCCATCACATTTCCTTCGGTCAGTCTACGCTGACATCCGGGTATTTCTCCTGAATCGCGCTCTTGAACTGAGCGAGTGCGTCATCATAGGAAGCATTTCCATCGAAATAGTTCTTCATAGCGGTCTGGAATTCCTCGTTGCAGCCCTGATCGTAGATGGAGATATTGCTCATATCAACCTTCTCAGCGCCTGCCGACAGCATCGCGTACGGGTTCTGTCCGCCGAGGATCGGATTTCCGAACTTCTCATCACTTGCGAGAGCGTCCAGAACGGTCTTGTTGTTTACACAGTCAGAGTCATCAACAGCGATTTCCTTCATAACGTCATCGTTCGTCGTCATGTTCAGGATGATGTCCTTTACAAGCGTCGGGTTGTCGGTTCCATTTGCCGCGCAGATCCAGGTGCCGCCCCAGTAGAAGCCCTGCGGTCCTGTAACGAAGCCCCATCCGCCGTCCTTGCCGACAGATCCGTCCTCGTCGCTGTGCATGGAGAAGTTGATCAGCCATGCCGGTCCGAAGTAGCAGAATACCGGAGTATCCTTGAAGAATCCCTTTGACCAGTCATCGGACCACAGCTCGTACGAATTCTCCTCGCCTGCGTCTACGAGAGCCTTGGAATCTTCTGCCCATGCCTTGATGTTGTCATCTACGACAACCTTTCCGTCCTGAACCCACGGTCCGGAAACGTTGTTCGAATATACACGGTAGGTGTCCATTGCGGAGCACATCTGATAGCCCGCATCCTTTACCTTCTTTGCGGTCTCATTGAATTTGTCCCAGCTGGAAACGGCATCCTGTACCGCATCCAGATCATCCGTTCCGAGGACCTTCTTCGCGATATCGCGGTTGAAAATCAAACCGGCGGAGCAAGCCTGCCAGGAGGATCCGCGGATGTCGCCGTTCGCATCCGTCACAACATCCTTTGTGTACTGATACTGCTTCGAAAGATCGTCATCGGTAATGCCGAGATCCGACAGCTTCATCGCAACATTTGCGTCTGCATCAATATATTTCAGCGCGTAGTCTGCTTCTACCAGGAAGATATCAACCTTCTTGTCTGCGGATGCATCCGCATTCTCCGGAAGAACCGTGTCCAGGTTGTTCTGGTATGCATTGTCGTCAGAAGGAGTTACGGTAAATTTCACGGTAACATCGCCGATCTTGCCGCCCTTTGTCGCGTCCTTCGGATCAGCTGCCTCAAATCCCGGATAATGAGCCGCAAGCCGGTTCGCAAACTCATCATTCCAGCACTGAATATTCAGAACAGTTCCTTCTCCGGAAGCATCTTCAGCGGAAGACGCCGCCTCGGTTGCCGAACTTGAGGATGCAGCTGTGGTCTCTTCCGTCGCGCTGGAAGAAGCAGATGTACTTGCACTGCTTGCGGACGATCCGGACGCGGACGCGGATTTTGACGAAGCCGTTGTGCCGCTTCCGCACGCTGCCATCGGTACTACGAGCGCTGCAGCCATCGCGAGACTGAGTAATGTTTTCATACGTTTCTTCATATTCTTTCCTCCCTTACATGAAGCGTCTCTGTGATCTTACCTTCGATCCCGTACGGGATCGTGGTCCAGAGTTTTTTAAAAAAATTAAACAACGGGTTGCATCTATTTGTTACATATTCTTGCAATGTTATTGCCTGAATCTGTCCGCAGATTTCTCTGCCTTGTACCTGCGGTTTCGGTTTTTGCCTGTATTTCCGCATGGTACCTGCATTTTCGGATTGTACCTGTGTTTTCGGATTATGCCTGTATTTCCGCATGGTATCTGAATTTCCGCATGGTATCTGCATTTCCATGCAATCTGCCCATCTGAAAAACGCATATCACACCGAACTCTGCCGGTTTTCCGAAATATCCTTCACGGTCTGCCCTTCCAGAAGCTTGCCTTCAACGAGCAGTTCTTCGGCAACGCAGCTCTTTTTGTGCTCGATGGACTCGACCAGTTTTCTTCCGGAAACCTCACCGATTCTCACCGCGTCCTGATACCAGGTGGTAAGCTTCGGGCGGATCACCTGCGACAAATGGATTCCGTCGTATCCGACAACGCTCAGATCCCCGGGAATGGAAATGCCCATTCGCTCGCATTCAATGCTTCCTCCGATATAAGAGAAATCATCGGGATACAGGATCGCCGTTGGCGGGTCCTTCCGTTCCATGAGCCTGCGTGTTGCCTCCGCCGACACCTTCGTGTCATGATATCTTCCCTCGATGACATATTCGTCCGGCACATCAATGCCCAGCTCTCCGCATGCCTTGTAAAATCCGCTCAGCCGCTTCTGCGTAACAGATGTCTGTTCTCCGTGAATAAAGGCGATCTTCCGGTGTCCCTTGTCATAGAGGTAATGCACCAGCCGGTACGCGCCGTTCACATTGTCACTCATCACGCAGCTGTGATCATTAAACGAATAGTCAATCGTCACAGTCGGAAATTCACTGTCAATCAGCTCTCTCACCGCCGGGCTTGTAAAATCCACGCTCGCGATCAGAACCCCGTCGCACTTGCGATACCGGCAATGCTCCGCGAAAGATCTCCCGCCGATGGTCTGGCTGATAAAGGTAATGTCATATCCCAGCGCTTCGACCGTATTCTTGGCGCTGTTCAGAATCTGTGAAAAATATTCATGAGTCAGACCGCTCATGGTCTCATCCTCAAATACGACTCCGATGTTGTGCGAGGTATTGGTCTTCAGCTGTCTCGCGGCTGCGTTCGGCATGTAATGCATCTCACGGGCGGCCCTCAGGATCCGCTCTGTCGTTTCCTTTCCTACATCGCCGTAGCCGTTCAATGCCTTGCTGACCGTCGCCGGAGAGACATCACACTGCTTTGATATATCTTTAATCGTCACCATGATGTTCTGATCTCCCCTTTGTCAACAGCACTTAATCGTTTTCGTTGATCTCATTCTAAAACGTTTTCGAATATTCGTCAATTATCTCAAATCCACAATAATATTCCGATATTTTTGTATAGTTTATATATACTTTATTTTTGAAAACGTTTTCGCTATTTACTTTCGAATAATATCATCCTATAATGAGCTAAATAATCCACGAAAACGTATTCGTATAAGCTCTTTGAAAACGCGAGCGGACTCGTCGCACGCGAAGCGCGCGTAAGAGGACGGTTGCGATTTCAAAGGCAACCGATATGAGCATGAAGCCGTGTGCAGCACGGCGGGAATGCTCATATCGGTAGGATTGCGAGAGTGCGCAGCACGAAGCAATCCGCAGCTTATAATAAGCTCTTTGAAAACGCGAGCGGACTCGTCGCACGCGAAGCGCGCGTAAGAGGACGGTTGCGATTTCAAAGGCAACCGATATGAGCATGAAGCCGTGTGCAGCACGGCGGGAATGCTCATATCGGTAGGATTGCGAGAGTGCGCAGCACGAAGCAATCCGCAGCTTATAACAAGCTCTTTGAAAACGCGGACGGACTCGTCGCACGCGAAGCGCGCGTAAGAGGACGGACACTATCCTTTATCCGGCAAAGATTTTACAGTCCTGCTGCCATTCGCAAACTGGCTGTAACGAAGTTTTATCCTTGTTTCGTGAAACTGCGGAACTCCTCAGGCGCAAGCGCCTTCGTCAAACTACAAATCTACTAGGCTCATTTCATTCGCCAAGGGATTTGTATGCGTCGCACGTAAGCGGCCGCAAGCGCCCGCTAAGTGCTCATCGCAAAGTCCTCGCTTTTTACTTTTTGAAGAGTTTACGGATAAAACTTCTAACAGCCAGGAATGCTCTGGCAAAGGTCCTGTAAAATCTATGCCGATTAAGCGATACACGATCAATAACCATCCTGAATACACGCGCGATACGCGATCAATAACCATCCTGAATACACGCGTGATGCGTGTGAGATCCGGATGTATTTTCGAAGGCAACATGTTCTTCGATCCTGTAAGAGGAGGTATCTTTATATGAAATTCGGACACTTCGACGACACGAACAAAGAGTACGTAATCAGCACTCCGCGTACTCCGCTGCCCTGGATCAATTATCTGGGCTCACAGGATTTTTTCAGCCTGATTTCAAACACAGCAGGAGGCTATTCCTTCTATAAAGACGCGAAGCTTCTCCGGCTCACCAGATATCGTTACAATAACTGCCCTCTGGATAATGGCGGACGCTATTACTACATTAAGGACGGAGATACCGTCTGGAATCCCGGCTGGCAGCCGACGCAGACCGAGCTCGACAGTTATTCCTGCCGCCATGGCCTCGGTTACACCATTATCACCGGCAGCAAAAATCAGATCGAAGCTACGCTTCAGGCCTTCGTCCCGATTCAAGACAGCTGCGAAATTAACCGTGTCATCCTGAAGAATAACTCCTCTTCTACAAGACATCTCGACCTGTTCAGCTTCGTGGAGTTCTGCCTCTGGAACGCACAGGATGACGCCTCGAACTTCCAGCGCAATTTCTCTACCGGTGAGGTCGAGGTTCTTGGAAATACAATCTACCATAAGACCGAATATCGGGAGCGCCGGAATCACTATGCCGTGTATTCTGTGAACCGCGATATTGCCGGATTCGATACCAGCAGGGATGCTTTCATCGGTCTCTACAATGGTTTTGCCAATCCGGAAGCGGTGCTGGCAGGTGAGAGCAGAAACAGCATCGCGCACGGCTGGCAGCCGGTAGGAAGTCACCATCTCAAGGTGGATCTCGCGCCCGGCGCGTCGGAGAGCTTTATTTTTGTTCTCGGATACTGTGAGAATCCGAAGGATCAGAAGTTCGAGGCTCCGAATGTCATCAACAAAAAGCCGGCCAGGGAGCTTCTCGCAAAATATCAGACAGATGAGCAGGTCGATCAGGCTTTTCAGGATCTGAAGGATTACTGGAGCAGACTTCTGTCCACCTACACCGTACACACCGATGACGAGAAGCTGAACCGCCTTGTGAACATCTGGAACCAGTACCAGTGCATGGTGACCTTCAATATGAGCCGGAGTGCCAGCTATTTTGAGAGCGGACTCGGACGCGGCATGGGATTCCGCGATTCCTGTCAGGATCTTCTGGGCTTTGTGCATCTGATTCCCGAAAGGGCACGTGAGCGCATCCTTGACATCGCGAATACGCAGTTCGAAGACGGAAGTACCTATCATCAGTACCAGCCGCTGACCAAGAAAGGGAACGCGGACATCGGCGGTGGTTTCAACGACGACCCCCTGTGGCTCATTGCCGCGGTCTGCGCATATATCCGTGAAACCGGCGATTTCTCGATTCTGGATGAAAAATGTGCCTTCGACAGTGATTTTTCAAAGGCGGTTCCGCTGATGGACCACCTGAGAAGAAGCTTCCGCTTCACCTCGACACACCGCGGACCGCATGCCCTTCCGCTCATCGGCCGCGCCGACTGGAATGACTGCCTGAATCTGAACTGTTTCTCGGAGGAACCCGGCGAAAGCTTCCAGACCTTCGGTCCGAGCGAAGGGCCTGTAGCCGAGTCTGTTTTTATCGCGGGAATGTTTGTAAAGTACGGAAATGAGTATGCGGATCTGTGTGATCAGATCGGACTGGCCGAAGAAGCTTCGACAGCCCGCAAGGACGTGAAGGCAATGGAGGAGGCTATTGAGGACGCCGGATGGGACGGCAGCTGGTTTGTCCGTGCCTATGACGCATACGGAAAGGCTGTCGGCAGCCATACCTGTGAAGAAGGACAGATCTATATCGAGCCTCAGGGCATGTGCGTAATGGCAGGCGTCGGTGTTAAGGATGGGAAGGCCGAAGCAGCCTTGAAGAGCGTTGAGGAAAAGCTTGAGACAAAGTACGGCATCGTCCTTCTGCATCCGGCTTACACGAAATACCATGTCGAGCTCGGTGAAATTTCCTCGTATCCGCCGGGGTACAAGGAGAATGCAGGCATCTTCTGCCACAACAATCCGTGGATTGCCTGCGCCGAAACAATACTCGGACACGGAAACCGTGCCTTCGAGGTATTCCGCAAGACATGTCCGATCTATCTGGAGGATATCAGTGAGATTCACCGCACAGAGCCATACGTGTATTGTCAGATGGTCGCCGGTATAGACGCCCCGACCTTCGGCGAGGGCAAGAACAGCTGGCTCACCGGCACCGCCGCATGGACCTTTACAGCTATGAGCCAGTATATCCTCGGCATTCAGCCAACATTCCGCGGCCTGAAAATCGACCCGTGCATCCCGGACACGCTGAGCGGATATTCCCTTGACCGCACCTTCCGCGGCGCCCGGTACCACATCACCGTGGACAACTCCGCCCATGTGCAGAAGGGTGTAAAGTCTGTGACGGTAGACGGAATGCCTCTGAATGGAAATGTAATTCCTCCAAGGCCGGAGGGGACAGACGTTAATGTTGTAGTGGTCCTCGGCTGATCGTCGGGTTTTTATATAAACGTTTGACTCATCGATAAAAGCCTGCAAGCATATTTTTGCTTGCAGGCTTTTATGTCCTCGTAAACCCGCGAACAGAATAAAATGAAAAGGGCCTCGCACGTTTGATGCGACACCCTTTCTTTTCGTTCCGTTTATATTGTCTCGGCTTAAATGCTTTTGATATTGTATCAGTGCTTACGAGAAGTTCGTAACCAGCGATACAATCCTCAGACAGAACAGGACAAATACCACCCACATTACCGGGCTGACGTCCTTGGCCTTCTTCTCGAATACCTTCAGGATAACCCAGGTCAGGATACCGAACATGATACCCGTCGCGATGGAGTATGCCAGCGGCATCATCAGCATCGCCATGTATGCGGCTGCCGTGTCGGCAATGTCTCCTTCAAAATTAATCTTCTTTGCGGAAGAGATCATCAGCATGCCGACATACAGAAGAGCCGGAGCTGTAGCGAAGCTCGGGATTGCAAGGAAGATCGGGCTCAGGAACAGGGACAGAATGAACATCACGCCGGTTGTGACAGCGGTCAGACCTGTGCGTCCGCCTGCAGCTACACCTGCACTGGACTCTACAAAGGAGGTAATGGTGGATGTACCAAGGCAGGCACCGGCAACGGTACCGATCGCATCGGACATGAGTACACGGCCTACACGGGGAAGATTTCCATTTTCATCCAGCAGTCCCGCCTTATCTGCGACACCGACAACTGTTCCGACAGTATCGAACAGATCGACATACAGGAAGCTGAACATGATTGCGATGAACTGAATCAGATGCTGTCCGGCCCATGCAAAATTAAATTTAAATGCTGTGTTCGCGATGCCTCCGAGCTGAAGACCTGCGGAGAAATTCGGGAATACGCTGTAAACGCCTGCGTCAATGTCAACGACATACCAGCCCGCTGCCTGCGCGATCATTCCGAGAACCCAGGTAGCGATAATTCCGATCAGAACAGAGCCTTTTACATTGTAGTGAACCAGGATCAGGATGATGAGGAATCCGATCAGCGCCAGAGCAACGTCCGGTTTGCTGAAATCACCGAGGCCAACCTTTGTGGAATCGTTTGCCACAACAATGTTGGCATTCTGCAGACCGATAAACGCTACGAACAGACCGATGCCGGCGGAAATGCCGTTCTTCAGGTTCGCCGGAATTCCGTTGATGATCTGCTCACGAACCTTGAACAGGGACATGATGATAAAGATGATACCTTCTACAAATACGGCTGTCAGGCAGATTGTGAAGGCATCTGCCTGTCCTCCGAGTTCTCCCAGACATACGGTATAAGCGAAATACGCGTTCAGTCCGAGACCTGCGGAAAGAGCAATCGGATAGTTTGCGAAAAATCCCATGATGAAGGTGGCAATCGCAGAAGCAAGCGCTGTTGCTACGAATACGCCGCTGCGATCCATAACCGTACCCAGAATGTTGGGGTTGACGGCCAGGATGTAAGCCATCGTCAGGAAAGTTGTGAGACCAGCGATGATCTCCGTCTTCACGGTCGTGCCGTGCTCTTTGAGTTTGAAAATTTTCTCCATCTCCACTCGCCGGAATAACCGGCTCCTCCTTTTGTAAAAATGTAAATAGTTGATTTATGATTCATCCGCGAAACGCAGACATCTGCCCTTCGCGGAGCAACCACCCATAGAAAACCACTCATTCCAAATCGTTCATATCAATTCGTTTCAAAATCTCGGAATGGAACAACTATCCATATAAAAACCGCTCATACATAATTCCTCATCCCGGTCATTTTCGAAGAAACGATACGCACCTCAGAGTGAAAAATCAAATGTGTCGCTTCCGATCTCCTGATTTTTCCAGTTCATCAGCCAGAGCATCATTTCCCTTTCCCCGGCTTTTTCGAGCGTCTCCATGCAGCCCTCAATATTCTCTGCATTAAAAAAGCCCTCTTCTGCCAGAAGCTTCAGCACAGGTAAATTCCTGTCAGCGGCGAGATGCCGCAGAATTTCCTCCAGCTTTTCACGGATTCTGGTGCGGTACTCCTCTGCCTTCTCCGGTGACAGATCCTCCGGGTACTTAAGGCGCATCAGCATCATTTCCACCCGCCTGGAATCCATCCAGGTCCGGTCAAGCACCCTGTCATAAACGGAAAAATCATACTCCTTCCCGTTTCTTCCGAATCCGGTCAGAAGGTCATTCATCATATAGGTATTCTCAACCGGAAATACAAGAACCGTGTCAGAATTCTGAAGTTTTATTCTGTCTGTGTCCCTGTCACTGACGCTATGTGCATATTTTAACAGAATTGCGTCTCTTTTTAAATACTTATCTATCGATACCATGTCTGAAACCGTTTGTTCCGTTACTATCGCAACGCTCCCGTAAATAATATGGCTGTTCCTTCCTCAGATCGCATTGACTTCCCTGGAAAGTTCTTTTTCCCGCTCGGAGAGCATAAACTTCTTGTGATACCGGAAATATTCTTCATTTCCGTGTGCCGTCAGGAAACGGACACTGTAGTCGTTGACGGTAAGCTCCGTCACCAGAAGCAGCATCTCATTACCATCGCCGAAGGAGCGGCTGACAAAATCAAATACATTCGTAATCTCACTGCTGATCCGGGAAGCGCTCTCCTTCATAGAACCGACGCATTCCGAGAAAATTCTTTTTACAATATCAAATTCTTTATCCGACCCCGCTGGTTTTTCCAGGCGGAACTCCTTCAGACATTCTCCCGCAAAAGCAATGGGATACTGCCGCCTGAGTCTCTCATCCTCCGTGATTCCGTTCGCCGCCGTCAGCTCCCGCAGCTTCTGCTCCTCTTCCTGCATTGCCTCTGTCAAAAGCTCCGAAACCGTCTGTGCATTTTTTCCCTGAATCTTTTCCCCGATTCCGGCAAGCCCGCCGTGCAGACTCTTCAGGCAGTCTTCCTCACGCACGTTCTCCCGGATCTCCGGAAGCAGTGCCTCCGTCAAAAGGCCGAGCAGCGTGATTCTCTCGTCAAAGGGAGCCTTCTCTGCCCTCGCCACAATCTGGCTATCCGCGGATCCGTCCAGAATCCGGCGGATCTGATAGTCTTCGCGATATTTCCGGTACAGCTCATAATACGTTGCGAATTCCGCGGCGATTCTCGGGTGATGCAGATACTGTCCAATCAGCATCTCGTCAACCGGGAAGTTCTGCTCCTCATAGAGAAAAACCGCCTCGGAGAGATCTTCCCATCCCCGGGCTGTCACATAATTCTTGCCGTCAACCGTCGTCTCGATCGAATAGAAATCATCCGGATTGATGTCCAGATACGACTGAATCGCCTTGTGAATTCCCTGCTTCTCTGCGTAAGCCTTCCACGTCGGATAATCCGGTTCGGCCTTCAGGACCTTTAAACGGTCCAGCGTGACAATATCAAACTCATGAACCGAACGGTTGTACTCCGGCGGGTTGCCGGCGGTCACAACCACCCACCCTTTCGGAATCTGGTGATTGCCGAAGGTCTTGTACTGCAAAAACTGAAGCATCGACGGGCCAAGCGTTTCCGACACGCAGTTGATCTCATCCAGGAAGAGAATCCCTTCCTTTTTTCCGGATTTTTCCATGTTTTCATACATGGAAGCGATAATCTCACTCATCGTATATTCGGAGACGTTGCACGCCTCCCCCTGATAGGTCTTCCGGGAGATAAAGGGCAGACCGAGAGCGCTCTGCCTCGTGTGGTGCGTCATGGAATAAGACACGAGAGAAATATCCAGCTCCTTCGCGATCTGCTCCATGATTGCCGTCTTACCGATTCCCGGCGCTCCGATCAAAAAAACCGGTCTCTGCTTTTCCAGAGGAATTCTGTAGTTTCCATATGCATCCTTCATCAGATAGATGATCACTGCCTGACGAATCTGTTCCTTTGCCTGCTGAATATTCATGCCTGTCTCTTTCTATCTTTATTCTTGCAAAAAATCCGGCCGATCCGCTCATGATTACGTTTTCAGAAGTCCGGCCGTACGTTTTTATGAATCAGAGGCAGGTATTTCCGGCCTCAAATCTTCCGCTTCAAGAACCACCCTCATGGCCCACGATGGCACCTTCGGAATCTCAAATCCCTCTCTGACAAAAATAAACGCCGTCTGATACTCCGGTTTCCGAAGCGGAAACGTTCCGTATCCGTCTGTAAAATACAAAAGTCCCCGGAGATTTCGCAGCTCTCCGGAAGCCCTCATCCGGTCTACCCGCTCAAACACCGGCCGAAAATCCGTGCCCCCGGACCCGGAAATCTGAATGCTCTTCATATACCGCTCGAACTCTTCCTCGGAGGTTATTTTTCTGTCCTCCTGTATCTCACTGTCACATTGTATGATATGAAGATTCATCCGCTCTGTAAAGCTTTCTGTCGTCTTCAGCACAGACCAGGTCTTGTGCAGGAAATTCCGGATCGTCGATCCCTGACAGGATCCCGAGGTGTCCAGCGCAATAACAAAATCACGGATCTTCATCGTTTCCCGGTATTCCAGCGGCTCGATGAGCGGCATGTTCCGGTAAAGCTGCATCCCATACGTATAATAGATATAGTCAAACTCATCCGGATTGACATGCACCTCTTCCGCAGATCTCGCAAACTTCCGGAGAAACGACTCGTACTCTCCGCTTTTGCGGTACTGCTCATGAAATACCTTTTTCAGACTACCGGAGGTCCTCGCCTGATTCTTCTCAAAGGATTCCATATCCTTCTGCACACCGCTGCTGATGGTCTGCCACTTCTGCCCGACCGAATCTCCGCCTCTTCGAATGATCATCTCCTTCCAGACATGATCCTCCAGCAGCCATGGCTCATGCAGGTCAAAATGAAAAAGTTCCCGCAGCTCCCGCATCAGATCCTGATCTGCCGCGAGTGCTTCTTTTTCTCCCCGGAACAGCCGATAGAGGCTCTCGGCAGTCATCTGCTTAGCGTGCCGGCGCAGCTCCTGGATCCGGTTTCTTCGCTCCCAGTCTTCCGGAAGCTCCAGATCATGCAGGTTACACTCGATCACCGCGTTCTCCGCGGCGATATCAGCCGCCACATCCCATAGATCGGTTTCCAGCCTCGTATACCGGAACGGATGGCAAAAGAGACAGTGAAAAATCATATGCAGGAAGGTCCGGATCAGTCTGGTCTGATCCTCCCGGAACAGCCGGATCACAGACTCCGCATCACAGTAAATATAGCTCCCGTTGGTTCCGATCCCAGCCGGAAGATCCGCCAGACGGTATCCTCCCGCGTCAATTCCAATGAAACTGTTTGCCAGCTTTTCACCGAAGGTTCTCTTCCCACTGCTTCGCTTTGCGCCTTCCTTATCGTCTTTTCTGCCGCTTTCCTTATCCGCCTCTTCTTCGTCAGAAATCCGAAAGGAACAAACTCCATTTCCTTTTACACGGTCTTCCCGCTCTGCCATCCCTGCCGCAGTTCCGGGCATCCGGCCCATATGAATCCCGTTTGCCCGGTCTGTTTTCCCATCCTCCATCGCTGAAGACGGTGTAAAAAAGACTACCGGCATAGCCAGGATCGCCCGGTTCAGATACGGCATTTCCGTGATCAGCTTATCCCGCGCAAACTGCAGGATCTGTCCGGCAAGTGCTTCCCGCGGATCCGAACATGTGTTCTTTCCTCTCTCTGTTTCCTGTCTCTTATCTGATGCCATTCCTTTTTCTTTCATTTCTTACGCGCGCTACGCGGCAGGCGAACCTTCTTCGTTTTCGAAGAGCTTATTATACAATAATGTCCGCCAGCTCACAGATCAGCTTCTCGGACTTCTCCCATCCGAGGCAGGGATCTGTGATCGATTTTCCGTAGACACCTTCGCCGATCTTCTGGTTTCCGTCCTCGAGGTAGCTCTCGATCATGAGTCCTTTCACCATCTTCCGGATGTCTTCGGACACATGCATGCTGTGAAGGACGTCCTTCGCGATCCGGATCTGTTCCATGTATTTCTTGCCGGAGTTGGCGTGATTGCAGTCCACGATCACCGCCGGGTTCTGCAGGTCACGCTCCGCATAGAGCTCACAGACATTCCGCAGATCCTCATAATGATAATTCGGCATGCTGTTGTTGAACTTGTCCACATATCCCCGCAGAATAGCGTGCGCCATCGGGTTTCCCGTCGTCTGCACCTCCCAGCCCCTGTAGAGGAATTTCTGTCTGGACTGCGCCGCCGTGATGGAATTCATCATTACCGTCAGATCGCCGGATGTCGGATTCTTCATTCCGGCCGGAATGCCGATGCCGCTCGCCACCAGACGATGCAGCTGATCCTCCACGGACCGCGCGCCGACCGCCACATAGGACAGGAGATCCGACAGATATCTGTGATTCTCCGGATAGAGCATTTCCTCCGCGCAGGTGAAGCCGGTCTCCCGGATTACCCGTGTATGCATCTCACGGATCGCGATAATACCCGCGAGCATATCCTCTTTTCCTTCGGGATCCGGCTGATGCAGCATCCCCTTATATCCGGTGCCGAGCGTTCTCGGCTTATTCGTATACACACGTGGAATGATAAAAATTTTGTCCTTTACCTTTTCCTGTACCTTTGCCAGGCGGGTCATATAATCCAGAACAGCATCTTCATTGTCCGCGGAGCAAGGCCCGATAATCAGAAGAAAGCGGTCATCCTTTCCGGTAAAGATCGCTTCGATCTCCCGATCTCTCTGCTCTTTGATGTCTTTCAGCTTCTGGTCGAGAGGAAACTCCTCCTTCAGTTCCTGCGGTGTCGGAAGTTTCCGGATAAAATTCATCTGCATTTCCATAATTATTAAATCTCCTCATCCACTGCTCTGATATAATCAGCAGTCATTTTCGTGCTTTAAAGCGCAAAAGAAAATCTGTAGTCTTTATGATACCATAAAAACCATTCAAATCAACCCGGCCCCGGACATTTCTCAAGTCCGCACGATCTTCATAGTTACTACTTGTGAATTTTATTCTCTTCCGCCTGTTCTTACCTATGCACTTTATGGTAACATCGTAATATAGCTGATTTGCCTCTTAAGCAAACTGATGTCGATCTGCATCTTTATGGCTTAAGCAACCTGATGTTGATCTGCATCCTTATATAATATGCATCATCCCTCACTTACGCAAGGAGGAATACATGGATGACCAGGAACAAACGATTCACCAGACGAAACGCGCTATCTCTTGGCGCAATGATTCTTTCTTCTTTTATCATGGCCTGCGGCAATAACCTGCTCATTGAAGAAGCCAACCTTCTGCCGGGCGGATTTATGGGGATATCAAGGCTGACCCATGTCATCGGCAGTGTTTTTCATGTGAACATTCCCGTGATCGTCGTATATCTGGCGCTCAATATACCGGTAGCCCTTTTCTGTCTCCGCCACATATCGAAGCGCTTTGTTCTGCTGTCTCTCATTCAGATCCTGATGCTGTCTCTGTTTATGCATCTGTTTCCTTACTACCGGATCTTTGACCAGCAGATTCTCAACGTAATATTCGGAGGTGTGATTTGGGGAGCGGGCACTACGATTGCCCTCCAGGCAGGCGGATCCACCGGCGGAACAGACTTCATCGCCCTGTATGTCTCAAGCAAGACCGGAAACGAAATCTGGACGCAGGTTTTCTTCTTCAACTGCCTGCAGCTGGCAATATTCGGAGCCGTCGCCGGGTGGGGCCAGGCAGGATATTCCATCATTTTCCAGTTTATTTCCACACGAATGATCAATACCTTCCACAACCGCTACAAACGGGTCGTCCTTCAGATTTTTACGAAAAATAAGAATGCTGTCACAACCGCCTATCTTAAGCGGTTCGACCACGGCATCACCGTTCTGGACGGAACCGGCGGCTACACCGGCGAAAAAACCAGCATCCTGATTGCTGTCACATCCAGCTACGAGACGAGCGAGGCGATCGAAGTGATCCGCAAAGCGGATCCCAACGCCATTATCAATGTTGTGAAATCTGAGAAGCTGGTCGGCAATTTCAAGCAGCCGAAGCTCTAAAAAAATTGAAAATTTTTCACGTTTCGTATATAATCATGGAAGTGTTTTCCGCGTTAAACTGTTACGCTGTAAACTGGAACATTTTCTGTGTTTTCAGAGATCTTATACACTTAGCGCTCATACGATACTTTGTGTTATAAACTGTATATGTCCCCGCGTCACTTCGCTGCTTCGCAGCTTCCGTGCCGCTAACAGGTATTCGCATTCCCGCGGTGTTTCACACCGCTCCATGCTCATACAAAGCCCGACTTCGTCGGGCTATCGCGGCGCTCGCCTCACCGCATCACAGAAAATGTGTGCGGATGCGGCTCACTGCTCGCGTATGTTGTCGTCGCAAAGCCATAGCCGGACTTACACACCCTACAGGTGTGCAGTCCGTCTCTGTCATGCGACTGGACTTATACAGTACAAGGGGACTCCCATGCGATACTCGATTGACCGAAATTCCAAGCAGCCCGCGTATATGCAGCTTTATCTGCAAATGCGGGAGGACATTGTGACGGGCGCCTACCCTTACGGTTCACGGCTGCCGTCCAAGCGCCTGGTCACATCCGAGGTAGGGGTCAGCATTATCACCGTTGAACACAGCTATGCCATTCTGTGTGACGAAGGGTATGTCGAGCCGCGCGAACGAAGCGGCTATTTTGTCTGCTACCGCGAGTCGGATGTTGTTCCCGTCGCCGGAATGACGGCACGAGGCTCCGGCTCCGAGGCTTCTCCGAATGCTTATCCGACCCATTTTTCCGAAAAGAGGCTGAGACGTCAGGAACGGGATGTTCTGGATGAGACGACCCGCTCCGGCGCGCCGGACAGCTCCGAGGGAATACCCTACAGCATTCTCGCCCGGACCATGCGCAGAGTTCTGACCAACCGCGGAGAAGAGGTTCTGGTTAAATCACCGGGAAGCGGCGTGCCCGAGCTCAGAATCGCCATCGCATCCTATCTGGCCAGAAGCCGCGGCATCCGCATCGAACCGTCTCAGGTCATCATCGGTTCCGGAGCAGAGTATCTGTACAGTCTCATCGTTCAGATGCTGGGGCATGATCGGATCTATGCCCTGGAGGATCCCTCCTATGAGAAGATCCGAAGAATGTACGCTGCGAACGGCGTCATCTGCGATATGCTGAAGATGGGCCCGGAAGGCATCCTGACTGCGGAGCTTGCCGATACGAAGGCGACTGTCCTCCATGTCACTCCCTTCAACAGCTTTCCGAGCGGCATTACCGCCTCCGCCTCCAAGCGCAGGGAGTACATCCGATGGGCGGAGGATCGAAACGGAACCATTATCGAGGACGACTTTGACTCGGAATTCACGGTTTCTTCCAAAGCTGAGGACACTCTGTTCTCCCTGGAGCCGATGAAAACCGTAATTTATCTGAATACCTTCTCCAAAACAGTCTCCCCTTCCATTCGGATCGGATACATGATCCTCCCGGAGGAGCTTGTAGGGCAGTTTCAGACGAAGATCGGCTTCTATTCGAGTACCGTTCCCACCTTCGAGCAGTATGTTCTGACAGACCTGATCAACAGCGGAGACTTTGAGCGCCACATCAACAGCGTGCGCAGGAAACGCCGGAAAGAACGGGAACGAGAGGCCTTACAGTAAACACGCATACGATACCTCGTTCCACAAAACATCATCCATGAATTTTTATTGGGGGAAATATGGAAAAAAGAGAAACGCTCGGATCCAGGCTTGGATTCATTCTTCTGTCGGCGGGCTGTGCCATCGGCATCGGCAATGTATGGCGATTCCCATACATCACCGGCCAGTACGGCGGCGGTTTTTTTGTACTCATCTACATCGTCTTTCTGACAATTCTCGGCATCCCGATCATGACCATGGAATACTCCATGGGACGGGCAAGTCACAGAAGCATTCTGCCCGCGTACCGCATGCTGGAGAAGGAGGGAACGAAATGGCACCTGATGGGCTATCTGTCCATGGTCGGCAACTATGTCCTTCTGATGTTCTACTCCGTGGTTGCGGGATGGATTCTGTACTATGCGGTCCAGATGGCCGCGGGACGCTTTAATGGAAAGAGCACCGTGGAGATTACCGCCGTCTATGCGCACATGATCTCCTCACCGGTGATTCTGACAGGCTTTATGCTCATCATCGTTCTCATCACCGCCGTGATCTGCAGCAACGGCCTTCAGGGAAGCGTGGAAAAAATTACGAAAATCATGATGATCGCTCTGATCCTGATCATGATTGTTCTCGGAATCCGCAGCCTGACTCTGCCCGGAGCCGCTAAGGGATTTTCCTTCTATCTGAAGCCGAGCGCCAGCAACATCAAAAAGGCGGGTGTATGGAACGTCATGTACGCCGCGCTGAACCAGAGCTTCTTCACCCTCAGCATCGGCATGGGCGGCATGGAAATCTTCGGAAGCTACATCGACAAGACGAAACGTCTGGCAGGCGAAGCTGTCATCGTCACCTGTCTGGACACCTTTGTCGCCATCACAGCGGGGCTGATCATTTTTCCGGCATGCTTTGCCTACGGCATCTCCCCGGACGCCGGTCCGAGCCTGATCTTCCTGACCCTGCCGCGTGTATTTTCATCCATGGCTCTGGGACGGCTGTGGGGAACGTTGTTCTTCATCTTCCTGTTCTTCGCCGCGCTATCCACAATGATCGGCGTGTTTGAGAACCTGCAGGCCTTTGCCATCGACCTTCATCATACGCCCAGAAAAAAAGCCGGACTGATCAACGGAATCATCATCGCGCTCGGATCGATTCCCTGCGCCCTCGGCTTCAACCTCTGGAGCCGTTTCCAGCCGCTGCGGGCCGGCAACACCATCATGGACATGGAAGACTTCTTCGTCAGCAACATCTGTCTTCCGGTCGGCTCCTTTGTCATCATCCTCTTCTGCACCTGGAAATACGGATGGGGATTTGAGAATTATCTCAACGAGGTCAACGAAGGCTCCGGCATCCGGATCTCCGGAAAGCTGAAATGGTACTTCAAGTATGTCCTTCCCGTGATCGTCGGATTCCTCGTTGTATATGGTATTGTGACCTACTTCTGATTTCTATAAAACGAGATAAAACGCGCTGCGCGGGTTTTATCTCGTTATCACAACGCTCGCCGCACACGAATCCTTCGCATTCGGCTGCGGCTCACTGTTCGCGTAAAT
>OMUU01000033.1 GCA_900314295.1 uncultured Lachnospiraceae bacterium
GCCATTTTCGGCACCTCCTAAAATAATGTGGTATTTGCGGGAATGTCCCTCCCACCGGCCGTTATCCGGCCTTGCGGACCTCGGCGAAGCTGATTTCAACCGGCGTCGCCCGTCCGAACAGCTCAACGTTAATAGTAACGGTCTGTTTGCTCTGATTGATTGCCGACACGGTACCCGTGGAATCCTTCCACACGCCTCCGATAACGACAACCTGGTCACCGACCTCAAGATCAATGACCACTTTCTCGCCGGCGTCAACTCCCAGCGGCTGCATCTCGGCCGGTGAAAGCGGAACCGGTTTGGAACCCGGACCTACGAAGCCGGTAACGCCTCTGGTATTGCGAACGACGTACCATGTGTCGTCATTCATAACCATGTTAAGGAGCACATATCCCGGAAACATCTTCCGCTGTACCTGCTTCTTCGTGCCGTTCTTTACCTCAACGACCTCCTCCATCGGTACACGGACTTCCAGGATCTGGTCTTCAAGGTGTCTGTTTGCGATTGTCTTCTCAATGTTAGCCTTCACCTTATTCTCATAGCCGGAATAAGTGTGAACTACATACCATTTTGCCTCAGAATCTGACATTGATCCACCTTTTCCTTACCCAATGATCAACTGCATGATCTGCAGTCCCAGATTATCTACCAGCGTGATCAGTACGCACACCACCACCGAGATGGCGACAACTGCTCCAGTCTGTCTGCCAAGCGTCTTCGGCTCTGTCCATACGATCTTGTCCCATTCTGTTTTCAGGCCCTTCGTCCAGCTGCCCTTTTTCTTAGCGGCTTTTGCAGGCTTCCCGGCCTTGTTCTTCTTTGCATCTTCTGCCATAAAATCACCTCACCAGAGAAAACGAGAGAATAAAGTCTCTCGATTACTTCGTCTCTCTGTGCATCGTATGCTTTCTGCAGAATCTGCAGTACTTCTTAATTTCCATACGCTCCGGATGTGTCTTCTTATCCTTCGTCGTATTGTAGTTGCGCTGCTTGCATTCTGTACATGCTAATGTAATTCTGGTACGCACGACTTCCACCTCCACTGTAATAAACATTAAAATCGGGCCCCGATTTTTCTCCATTCTGTGGCAAATGGGAAACGATCACGTTCACCGCCTCTTGGTGCCAAAAATGCGTAAAAAAAAAGGACCTGCTTCACTGTCGCTGTTCAAGCTTAGCACGAAGCAAATCCCCTGTCAAGAAAACTATGAAAATTATTGTTTTTTATTCATGACATATTCGCGAAGCGTTCTACCGCCTTCGTAAACTGCCGGATCGTCTCATCTGCATCGCCGTGCTGTATTCCATCCCGCACGCAATGCTGAATATGTCCTTCCAGAACGACCTGTCCGCAGCGATGCAGCGCTGACTTAGCCGCGTTGAT
Source organism: uncultured Lachnospiraceae bacterium (assembly GCA_900314295.1). Lineage (GTDB taxonomy): Bacteria > Bacillota > Clostridia > Lachnospirales > Lachnospiraceae > Bilifractor. The sequence continues at coordinate 1,385 of OMUU01000033.1, forward strand.
CTGCGACAGGATATCCTCGCACGGGACATCCTCGTCGATCATGCGATCAATCGCCGCTACCTGTCCCTGTATTTTTTTTAACCGACGATGCAGATTCTCTGCATCCATGCATTGCCTCATATCTTTTCCTCATTTCTCCCGGTCCGCAACAATACCTACGTGGCGCTGGCGGGCACCGGCAACGCCACAGCCGCCGTTGCACCGTCTGCCGGTGCAGAGTCGGACTCTGACCTGTGACCCGGCTCCTCCAGCAGCTCTGTCATATTCCTCAGGCACAGCCCGATGGTCGATGCGTTATGCAGAAAGGCCGCCGTTCCCGGAACAACCAGGCCCGCAATTCCTGCCACAAGAATCGCCGCATTAAAGGCGATTCCAAACCTCGCCGTACTGTTCATCCGGGCCATCAGAAGTCTGCTCATCTGCTTCAGCTCGATCAGCCCCTGAAGATCCTTCCCGGACAATGTGATATCCGCAATCTCCCGGGCAATGTCCGCGCCTTCCTTCATGGCGATTCCGACATCCGCCGCGGAGAGGGCCGGCGAATCATTGATGCCATCGCCGATCATGATCACCTTTCTGCCCTTTTCACGTTCCTGCTGTACATAATTGGCCTTATCCTCCGGCAGGACCTCGGCATAGAATTCCGTGATTCCCGCCTCGCCTGCAATCGCCTCGGCTGTCCGCTCGCTGTCTCCGGTCATCATCACGATATGCTCGATGCCGTTTTCCTTCAGCTTCCGGATAATCTCCGGGGTCTCTTCCTTGATCGGATCTGCAATTCCGATCACCGCGGCCATCCGTCCGCCGATCGCCATATAAAGACGAGAGTACTGAGCCGGCATTCTTCTGACCCTCTCCCGGTCTTCATCCGAAATGGCTGCCGCCTCGTCTTCCAGTACAAAATGATAACTGCCGATCACTACCCGCTCTCCGTGCAGCGTGGATACAATTCCATGTGCGACGATGTAAGTCGGCTTGGTGTGAATCTCCTTGTGATTCAGATTCCTGTCCTTTGCCGCCTTGACAACCGCATTGGCCAGTGAGTGCGGGAAATGTTCCTCCAGGCAGGCCGCCAGAGCAAGCATCTCATTCTCATCTCTGCCTTCCATGGTCACAACCTGTTCTACCACCGGTGTCGCATAGGTCAGTGTTCCCGTCTTGTCGAAGACGACGGTATCCGCCTCAGAAATAAGCTCAAGGAACTTTCCGCCCTTTACAGTAATCTGATGTCTGCCGGCCTCTCGCATAGCAGACAGAACCGCAATCGGCATAGCCACCTCAATCGCGCAGGAGAAATCTACCATCAGCACAGACGCTGCCTTCGTGATATTTCTCGTCAGCAAACCGGTCAGAATTGCTGTTCCGAAGGTATACGGAATCAACCGGCTCACCACCTTCTCCGCTCTGGACTGGGTCACCGAAGACATACTCTCTGACTCTTCGATCATGTGCACAATCCGGTCATAGCGGGTATCACCGGAGACTCCCTTTACCTGAATGATTAGCTCGCCTTCTTCAACAACCGTTCCCGCGAACACGTCGCTGTCCGGTCGTTTTTCCACGGGAATCGGCTCACCCGTCAAGGCCGCCTGATTCACCAGTGCCTCTCCCTCTGTCACAATGCCGTCCAGCGGGATCATATTGCCGATGGAGACCTGTATCCGGTCGCCGTCCTTAATCTGTCCGATGCTGACCAGGACGCTGCTGTCTCCCTCAACCTTCCATACCTTGGACACATTAAGCGCCAGAGACTGTGCCAGATCATCCACCGACTTCTTGTAGGTCCACTCTTCCAGAATTTCTCCCACATCGGTAAGGAAAATGATGGAGCTTGCTGTCGAGAAGTCCTGCGTCAGGAGAGACGCAAGAATCGCGGAAGCATGAACGATCTCCGCACTGAAATTCCGGTGGAAGATGTCCTTTATTCCTTTAATAATATAAGGGAGGCCGTCGGCAATCGTCCAGACGACACGGACCGGAGTCGGTACCAGGAGCTGCTTGACCAGACGCAGCAATATTTTATCCGCGATCTTATCTTTATAAAATTCGTTGGTTGCCCTTGCAGATACGGCAGGAAGGTTATCGATCAGCGCCTGGTCGAGAAGATCCATCTCGCCGATGCAGTCCAGCAGATCCGCCTCAGCCTCTCCTCGGTAGCGGATAATCACCTCCGCCGCACGCGCAAATACCTGAACCGTCTCTACATCCTCCCTTTCGATCAGGGTATAGTAGAGTACATCCGCCTCCTGTCCGGTCAGCCTGCGTTTTGCAAGATCCAGGTGCACCCGCTGCCTGGACCGGTGTACGATACGATATCTCACAGATCAGTCCTCTTCCTTCTGCGCTGCCGCAGCCTTATCCGTTCCCTCGGTATATTCCTTCTCTTTCTCCGCGTAATACTTTTCAACATTTGCCCTGGCATCCGCCGCAATATCCGAGGCACCTGCCTGGATCTTCTCTACCCGATCCATTACAGAATCCTTGGCCAGAAAAGCGCCTGTTGTGATGCCTGTATAAACCTTCCTTGCCGTCTTGCCTCCAAAAATCTCAACGCCTGCCTTGCCAAGGATATATCCACCCAGCAACGAAAAGATAACTGCTTTTTTCATCTGAAAATCTCCTTTGTGAAATACAAAATTTGTGCCATAAATGAATGGTACCGTATCAAAAGCCACGCCCTTGCGTCGCACTGCGTGCGTGAGTGCATACGGACAGCGGTAACAACCAAAGGTGTGACATATCTCTTGCGCCGCACCGCGTGCACGAGTGTATACCTATACGGGTATCCGTTCATGTCCCATTATAACTCCGGAATCCTTCCTGTCAAGCTGTCATATTTTTCTACTGAAAGGCCTAGATTTTACACAGGACCCTGATTCTTACCCTTTTGATCCCTGTATGCCAGAAGCGTCGCCGCGTTCACAATGACAAAAACAGAACCGCAGTTATGCCACAGCGCCCCCGTCACCGGATTCAGAATTCCGGCGATGCTGAGAACAACCGCCGTAATGTTAATAACCATCGCGGCTGTCAGATTCATTTTTATTTTTGACATCACCTTCCTGGTCAGACGGAAGAGATACGGTATTTTGCTGATGTCGTCCTCCACCAGAACAGCGTCGGCAGTCTCCACGGCAACATCGCTTCCGATTCCTCCCATGGCAATTCCGGCGTCCGCGCCGGCAAGAGCCAGCGCATCGTTGATCCCATCGCCTACCATGCACACCTTTACCCCGGCTTCCTGTCTTTCCTGAATCACACGGTTCTTGTCCTCCGGCATCAATCCCGCCTTCCAGGAATCAATTCCCGCCTCATCAGCGATTGTGCGCACCGTTCCGGCATTATCTCCGCTAAGGAGCAGTGCAGGAATTTCCATTTCTTTCAATTCACGGATCACGGTGCTTGCCTCAGGACGGATCCGGTCGCACAGGCAAATCACACCGATCAGTTTTCTGTCAAAGGCAACGCAAACGACCGTTCCCCTTTCTTCCGGCAGGTCATTTGACGAGAAATGAACTCCCCGGTTCTCCAGGAAAGCAGCTTTCCCGACCAGCAGCTCCCTTCCGTCCGTCTGTCCTGCGATTCCCTCTCCCGGGAAGACCTGAACGCTGCATTCGTCCACTCCGGACAGATCTGCAGCTTTTACAATTGCCCTGGCCAGAGGGTGATCCGAATAGCGCTCAAGCCTTGCCGCCAGATGAAGGATCTTCTCCTCCGAAAAGGATGGATCCAGACAAACCACCCTTCCCACTTCCGGCTCACCGCCGGTTAAGGTGCCCGTCTTGTCAAACGCCACGCACCGGATTCCGGACAGCTTCTGAAGAGATGCGCCCGAACGGATCAGGATTCCTTTTCCGGCACCGTTGGCAATGCCCGCCAGAACTGCGGTAGGGGTAGCCAGAATAAACGCACACGGACAAAAAACGACCAGTACCGTCACTGCTCTCAGGAAAACACCCGTCAGTGCCCAGGCCGCCAGGGCGCATAAAAGAGCAAACAGAACAAGCCAGGAGGCCCATCGGTCAGCCAGAGTAACGACGGGTGCCTTCTTCTCCTCTGCTTCCCGGGTCAATCGGATCAGTCGCTGCATCGAGCTGTCCTCGTTCCCTTTTCTGACCTCCATCAGAAAGGATCTTGAACGGCTGATGCACCCGCTGAAAACTGAGTCCCCGACACTCTTATCTACCGGAAGACTCTCTCCTGTCATCATAGACTGATCCAGCACGGCAGAGCCCTCCAGGATTTCTCCGTCCAGAGGCACCATCTCTCCCGGAAGAATATAGATTCTGTCTCCCGGATGGATTTGATCGAGAGGAAGATCGTCCCACTCCCCCTTCCCCTTCTGTAGATGAGCAAGTCCCGGTGTCATACCGATCAGCTTTTCCAGACCTTTTCTCGCCCGATCCGCTGTAAAATCCTCCAAAAGACTTCCGATCTGCATGATCAGAGCAACTTCACCGGCCGCGAAATACTGCCCCGTTACAAGCGCCGCCACCAGAGCAATGGAGACCAGCACATCTGCTTTTATATCATGTCTGACAAAGAGTCCCTCTCCTGCGCCCGCCAGAATCGGCACCCCGCAAAGCACAACTGCGATCCATGCGGGGTCGAACGGCAGAACCGTCCTGATATGGGCAATACTTAATATCAGAGCAGCCGCAGACACCGCCACGCATATAAGAGTCTCCCTGCTTTCCATCTTGATCCAGTTTTTAACCACTTTCCAATCCCCCGTATCCCCCATGCAAATCCTCTGCAGCCCGGCAAGATCTCCCGGACTTACTCCGACAAAAATCCTGTATAAGCTCTTCGAAAACGCAGAAAGCCTCGTCGCACGCGAAGCGCGTAAAAGAGACAAAGAACTTCATCACATCGATATCGATGACAGCAATGCCTCGTCGCACGCGAAGCGTGCAAAAGAGACCGGCTGCGATCCTCACTGAATATCCGCGATATAATTCTCCAGCATCTTAAGTGTCGCCGGAACCGGAAGCGATGCGTCCAGAATTCCTCTGGCAACCAGGCTGTCAAACAGCTCCAGCGCTGCCGGCTGCTCCAGATTCGTCTGTGCAAGAACCTCTTTATTGGAAAATACCTCCTGCGGTGCTCCCTGCATCAAGAGCTTCCCGTCTTTAAATACCAGAATCTGATCCGCCCATCGGAACGCGTAGTTCACATCATGTGTCGCCATCATGACGGTGATTCCATCCGCTGTCATCTGATCCACAATCTGATTCACCAGGCTCGTATGATACGGATCCAGGGCCGCTGCCGGTTCATCCAGAATGATTAACTCCGGGTGCATCACCAGAATATCCGCGATGGACACCTGCTTTTTCTGCCCGCCGGAGAGCGCATAGGTGGGTTTCTCCCGAAACGGAGTGATTCCCAGCTTCTCGATGACCCCTTCTACATCCTTCCGAACCTCTTCCTCGGATTTCCCAAGATTCAACGCGCCAAAGGAAATCTCCTGGAATACGCTGGCGGAGAAGAGCTGATCGTCCGGGTTCTGGAAGATAATCCCGACTTTCTGCCGGATCTTCAAAAGGCCCTGTCTGGAATAGTCAAACGGCTCTCCCTCGAAATACATGGTCCCGGACGCCGGTACATGAAGGCCATTGCAGCAAAAAAAGAAGGTCGACTTCCCGGATCCGTTTGCGCCCATGACCGCATATTTTTTCCCCCGCTCAATCTCAACGTTCAATCCGTTCAGTGCATTGGTTTCATCATCTTCATAGGCGAAGCAGACGTTTTCTGCCCGCAGAATAATATCCTTGTCCATTCCTGTCCTCCCTGTTCTCAGTGATGTCTACATCCATATTTTCTGGAAAATGATGAAGATCAGCAGTCCGATTTCATATGCCGCAATCCAGACGATCTCCCGGGTTTTCGGCGGATAATGCTCCGAAAGGACCCGGATTTCCGTGTCGTAGCCGCGGGACTCAAGCCCATTAAACTGTGCCTCTGCCTTTTTCACCGCCCTGACAAAAAGAACCGAAATCAGTCCCGCAAAGGATCGAAGAGAAGTTCTGTAGTCCTTATTCCCCAGCCTGGAGTTCTGAGAATTGCGGATATTGTCCGCTACCGTCATCAGAATAAAAATATAGCGGTAAATCAGCATCATCAGCTCCACGAGGAGATTCGGCACATGCAACCTTCGAAGCTCCGTGAGGATATCTGTCATCGTTGTATTCAGTGACAGAAAGTACAGGCAGGAGACACTTGACAAAGCGGTAAAGATCAGCTGAACGCCATACAGAACCTGCTTCCAGCTGTTGGTGATATACCAGTTTCCGACACGTATCGCGTAGCAGTCCATCGGCGTACGCGAAAAATCGATCAGAATTGCCAGCGTAGACAGCAACAGAAAAACAAACGGGATCATCATCAGCTTCCAATATTTTCTGGCCGGAATTTTTCCTTTGACGAGCGTAAGAAAGCTGTTGACAGCCATTACCAGAAGAGAAGTGAGAATCGAACGGCTGGTAATGCACAAGGCAAGCGTAATCAGCGCAAAGGCATTTTTCTCAGCCGCATTGACATAGCGTAATTTTGAGCGGTAACAAAGTTTATCTACAACTACCATATCTGTCCCTTAAACAAAGAGACTGCCGCATTACCCAAAGGCGAAAGCGACAGTTCCTTTTCTATAAAATCTGTAAAATAGTCAGTGGGATACGATTATAAATCCTCGTCCTCCTTGCCAAGCTTCTTGCGTTCATAGAACCGTCCCATCACAAACGCGCAGATTCCCACGCCGATACCGGTCTGAACACAGAAAAGCAGGCTTTCAACCTCTCCCGGAAGTTCTCCGCCGATCGCTGTTTCCAGAATCGGATCGAACCAGGAATGATAGGAGGAATCGACCTCGGATACAACCTCGCTCCCGGCATCGTCAGATCCGCCGAACTCCGCGCCCTTTAAGGCAAAGAGCGGAATAAAGGTCATCAAAACCGCAATGATCAGCAGAATAATGATTGTTTTCTTGTTGCTCTTTTTCTTATTCTGATTCTCCATTTCTCAGGCCTCCTTATATCCAATCGATTTCAGTTCCTTGGCTGCCAGAGACTCCAGAGCCAGAATGATGACAACGGTCAGGATACCCTCGATGATGGCAAGCGGAACCTGTGTCGGTGCGAAAACTGCCAGGAACTTGACGAGGGCAACTCCTACGCCACTGTCTGAGTGATGCGCAAGCGCCATCTCAAATGCCGTTACACAGTAGGTGAACAGGTCTCCGATTGTAGCCGCAAGGAAGATCGTCACCTTCCGGTTCAACTTGGTTTTTCCAAGTCCTTTATAAATGATCCATGATACAAACGGTCCCGCAATCGCCATGGAAAAGCAGTTGGCGCCGAGCGTTGTCAGCCCGCCGTGCGCGAGCAGAATAGCCTGGAAAATCAGCACGATGATGCCGAGAACAGAGGTTGTCGACACGCCGAAGAGAATTGCGGAAAGTCCGGTTCCTGTCATATGAGAGCAGCTTCCTGTAACAGACGGAATCTTAAGGGAAGACACGATGAATACAAAAGCGCCGCTTACCGCCAGCAGTGTAATCGCTCTGCGATTGGCGTTTACCGTATTGCGGATCTTCATAAATCCGGTAATCAGGAAGGGCACACAGACAAGTCCCCAGATAATACAGTAGACAGGAGGAAGATAGCCCTCCATGATATGCATCGCACTGGCAGTCGGTACAACTGCCATGGACAGACAAATCGCGGCGACTGCCGCAACAGCTTTTCGTTGGATACTGCTTAAATGTTCCATAGTAAATAAAACCCTTTCCGAAACAGTTCTTTTGATCTTTCGGAATGCGGGAAGGCTTTGCAGACAAAAAAAATCCAGACAGAAGTCTGGAATATGCGTTCTCTGCAATCGTAGGTACACCTATTCCTCACTCGTGAAAGATGTCTATGGTCCGCACAGATGTCTGACTCGGCCGAAGCCTTACAGTGACGTGATCGTACAAGGTTTTCACTTGTTTACCTGTGCCCCTTGCAGGGCAATAGCGACCATATATGTATTATGTTTCCATTTTTTATTTCCGTCGACGTATAAATTTAATATACTACATCGCATCTTATCAGTCAACAGATATGTTCGATTCGCTCACCTCTAGCAGTCTGTTTGTTACTGTTCACTCACAACTATGTACAGCAAGGATTTTACAGTCCTGTTGCCATTCGCAAACTGGCTGTAACAAAGTTTTA
>OMUU01000190.1 GCA_900314295.1 uncultured Lachnospiraceae bacterium
AGTCCTCGCAATCCACTTCTTGAAGAATTCACGGATAAAACTTTTAACAGCCAGTAATGCTCAGGCAAAGGTACTGTAAAATCTTAGCCGTTTTAGGTGGCGCGTGAACAGTAACAAAATGAAGAATTCTGCGGAATCGTGGCCCGACACCGGGTATTCGAACGGCAGGCGAGTTGAGAAAGGCAGGGTGTGGTTTATGAATGCAGAGGAAAAATATCAGGAGTGGCTGGACAGGCTTCCGGAGGGTGACCCGATGAGACAGGAGCTGCTCTCGATCCGGGGAAACGTGAAGGAAATTAACGACCGGTTTTATCAGGAGATCGTGTTCGGAACGGCGGGCCTTCGGGGAATCTGCGGCGCGGGGACCAACCGGATGAATCCGCTGACGGTCGGAAGAGCGACGCAGGGAATCGCGAACTATCTGAAGAAGAGCGGAGAGGACCTGACGAGGGGCGTCGCGGTGGCATATGACTGCCGGCATCACTCCAGGGAATACTCGGAGCTGGCGGCGGAGATCCTGGCGGGGAATGGAATCCGCGTGTGGCTTTTCCCGTCGATGAGACCGACGCCGGAGCTTTCGTTTGCGGTGCGGGAGCTTCACACGCTTTCCGGGATCAATATGACGGCGAGTCACAATCCGAAGGAATATAACGGCTATAAGGTCTATCAGGAGGACGGGGCGCAGATTTCGGGTGAGATTTCCGACGGAATCCTGCGTGAGATTCAGGCGCTCGATCTCTTCGATTCATTTTCCCGCATGCCTCTGGAGCAGGGCATCCGCGAGCAAATAATCCGGATGATCGGGGAGGAGATGGACCGGAGGTATCTGGACTATGCCGAGGGGCTGAAGCAGCGGCCGGACAGGGAACTGGACCGGTCGGTAACGGTTGTCTACACGCCTCTGAACGGGGCAGGGAGCATTCCGATGGAGACGGCGGCGCGGGAGCTCGGCTATGAAAATTTTGTCATCGTCCCGGAACAGAAGGATCCGGACCCGGATTTTACAACGGTCGGGTATCCGAATCCGGAGGATCCGAAGGGATTTGCGCTTGCGGAAAAGCTCGGGAAGAAGCTGCATGCGGATCTGCTGATCGCGACGGATCCGGACAGTGACCGCATGGCGGTGGAGCTTCCGGACGGGAAAGGAGGCTTCTATCCCCTGAACGGAAATCAGACGGGGGCAATGCTGATCGCCTATATGGCAGAAAGTCAGAAGGAGGCGGGAACCCTGCCGGAAAACGCAGCGATGATAAAGTCTATTGTGACCGGAGATATGGGGAAAACCATCTGTGAATCCTATGGAATCCGGGTTTTTGAGGCGCTGACGGGATTCAAGAATATCTGCGGCGTCATTCCACGGCTTGCGAAGCTGGGATATCGGTATTTCTTCGCCTACGAGGAGAGCATCGGCTGTGCACCGGGTGAGCAGGTGCGGGATAAGGACGGTATTGCGGCCGGCCTTCTGATGATGGAGATGGCAGCATATTATCGGAAGAAAGGCATGACGCTGGCGGATGCCCTGGATGGATTATATTGCCGGTACGGGTATTTCGCGGAGCGGCAGGTATCTCTGATCCGGAAGGGACAGACGGGAGCAGAGGAAATCGCGCGGATCATGCAGAGGGCAAGAGAGGAGAAGCCGGACCGATTCGGAGACTTCCAGGTCGCGGGGGTTACGGACTATATTCACGGGTGGGAGGATATCCCTGCGGCGAATGTTCTGAAGTACCGCATGGAAAACGGAGACTGGTTTGCAATGAGGCCGTCCGGGACGGAACCGAAGCTGAAGTTTTACTTTTACACGCGCGCGGAAAGTGGTCAGGAGGCGGAGCAGAGAGTCGACCGGCTTCGTGACGCGGTTTTGAAGGTTTTTAATTGAGGTGGATGCGACATACGGTATGTATGTGGCGATACCTGCAGGTCGCGGAAGCGGACAACCGGGAAAAACAGGCGATACCGTTTGCATGGTGAAGGGACGAGCAGAATATAAAAAAACACCCGCAAAGCAGGATATTTTTGCTTTGCGGGTGTTTTTTGACAACATTATCCTATCTCTGTATTCCGGAGATAGGATTTTATTTTGGGTATTTCGCATGATTTCGAACAAGAATGACATATTTTCGCTGTGCATAATGAATGATATCATACGTACATGAAGGGAAAACATCTGGTCATCAAACAGGTTTTCCAATGCGTTATGTTTCATGCAGTTTTCTTTTTTATTTACGCTTGTAACAAATTTTATAGGAGGGTTTTTGAAAATGAAAAAGAGAATCGTAAGTACACTGCTTTGTACGGCAATGGCAGCATCTCTGTTCGCAGGATGTGGATCGACCGCAGCAAAGAGCGGATCGTCATCATCCTCGGGAGCTTCCTCATCCGCGTCATCGGCAGCTGAAGAGGAGAGCACATCCTCTGCATCGAGCGAAGCTGCAACGGAGTCCGCGGATACACAGTCTTCTTCCGCAAAACCGGCAGCCGGCGGCGGACAGACGATCGGTATCTCGATGCCGACGAAGTCTCTGGAGAGATGGAACCGCGATGGTTCTTATCTGCAGGATCAGTTCGAAAAGGCAGGCTACAAGGTAGAGCTTACTTATTCCGATAACAAGTCCGCACAGCAGAACAACGATATCGAGGGACTGATCGCGGACAAGGTAGACCTTCTGGTTGTAGCCGCAATCGACGGCGAGGCACTGAGCCAGGTTCTGAACGAGGCAAAGGACGCCGGCATTCCGGTTATCGCATATGACCGTCTGATCATGAATACAGACGCCATCAGCTACTATGTATCCTTCGATAATTACACCGTAGGTAAGCTGCAGGGTGAATTCGTTGCAAAGCAGCTGGATCTCGACAATGCGGGCGACAAGACCTACAACATCGAGTTCACAGCCGGAGATCCCGCAGATAATAATGCGACATTCTTCTTCAACGGCGCAATGGATGTGCTGAAGCCATACATCGACAAGGGTACCCTGAAGGTTCCGTCAGGACAGACCGATTTCGATCAGGTTGCTACCGCACAGTGGGATACCTCTACAGCTATGAAGAGATTCCAGAATATCCTCGGATCTTATTACAGTGACGGTACACAGCTGGATGCAGCCGTATGCTCCAACGATTCTACGGCACTCGGTGTTACACAGGCCATTGAGTCGGACTACGCAGGCGACAACAATGTTATCATCACCGGACAGGACGGCGACGAGGCAAACCTTGCGAATATCGTAGACGGCAAGCAGACCATGACCGTTTACAAGGCAGTTGCCAACGAGGCGGTTGTAACTCTTGACCTGGCAGTGGCAATGCTGAACGGAGAGAAGCCGGATGATTCCCTGATCTCCAAGTCCGGATGGGATTTCGACTGCTCCTATGATACTTCTTCTTATGATAATGGAACCGGTGTCATCCCGTCTTACCTGCTCGTTCCGACCGTTGTAACCAAGGACAACATGGACAAAGAGCTTGTAGATCCCGGATACTACACAAAGGACGACAAAGGATATCTGCACCCGGTAGGGTAATCGAAAGGATTTACCGAAAGGGACGATAGCACAAAATAAATCAGGGGCTGTCGCATAGAATTATTGCGGCGGCCTCTTTTTTCGGAAAGTAACAGATTGCACAGGAGGTATTCACTTGGCAGACATAATTCTTGAAATGAAAGACATCGTCAAAGAGTATCCTGGTGTCAAAGCTCTGAATCATGTCAATTTCAAAGTGGAACGCGGAGAGATCCACGCGCTTGTAGGCGAAAACGGCGCCGGAAAATCTACGCTGATGAATGTACTTGCAGGGACCATTCCGTTTGGACAGTATACAGGGGATGTCGTTTATAACGGGAGTGTCTGCAGGTTCCACAATATTAAGGAATCCGAAAAGCTCGGAATTGCGGTCGTGCATCAGGAGCTGGCTCTGATTCCGGAGCTTACGATCGCCGAGAATATGTTCATGGGAAATGAGCGCCGGAAGAAATCCGGAGTCATTGACTGGGACAAAACGTTCCAGGAAGCGCAGGATGCCATGAAGCGGGTTGGATTAAAAGAATCCTCCCATACGTTGATCAAGGATATCGGTACCGGTAAGCAGCAGCTGGTGGAGATCGCCAAGGCGCTTTCCAAGGACTGTAAGCTGCTGGTTCTTGATGAGCCGACATCCTCGCTGAATGAGGAAGATTCCAAGATGCTTCTGGACATGATCCTCGGCTTTAAGAAGCAGGGGATTTCGTCCATCATTATCACACACAAGCTCAATGAGGTCGCCTATTGCGCGGATAACATCACGGTTCTCCGTGACGGACAGACCATTGAGACGATTCCGAATCCGGATCACAATATTGATGAGGACCGGATCATCAAGGGAATGGTCGGAAGGGAACTGACAGACCGTTATCCCGCAAGAGAACATAAGATCAGCAAAGATGTGATTTTTGCCTGCAAGGACTGGACGGTATACCATCCGGTGTATACAGAGAAGTGCATGGACGATCACATCAGCTTCGAGGTCCACAGGGGCGAGGTCGTGGGCTTCTCGGGACTTCAGGGCGCTGGCCGCACCGAGCTGGCCATGTCGCTGTTCGGAAAGAGCTACGGATCGCACATTTCCGGACAGGAATTTATTAACGGCAAGGAGGTTCATCTGAAAAATGAGGCCGACGCGATTGCGCACGGGCTCGCCTACGCGACCGAGGACCGGAAGACAAACGGACTGATTCTTTCGGAGACGATTGCGAGGAATACGACACTTGCCCGCATGGATAAGATCGCTTCCAAGCGTGGAATCGTAAATGTGCCCGAGGAGAATAAGCAGGCGGAAATTTATGTAAAGGCCATGCACACAAAGACGCCCAGCATTCAGCAGAACGTCGGAAATCTGTCGGGAGGCAATCAGCAGAAGGTGCTGCTCGCGAAGTGGATGTTCGCGGAGCCGGATGTCCTGATTCTGGACGAGCCGACGCGAGGCATCGATGTCGGCGCGAAGTATGAGATTTATCAGATCATCAACGATATGGTCTCGCAGGGAAAGGCTGTCATTATGATTTCCTCTGAGCTTCCGGAGCTTCTGGGTATGTGCGACCGGATCTATGTCATGAATGAAGGAAAAATGGCGGGAGAGTTTTCTGCTGAGGAGGTTACGCAGGAGAAGATTATGAGCGCGATCCTCAAGGACAAGAAATAAAATCATATCGCAATTCTATCGTTATGGAGGCTATCAAATGAAAGTTAGTGCATTCTTGAAAAAATACACCATGGTCTTCGCTCTGGTCATCGTATTTATCTTCTTCACGGCTCTGACCGGCGGACGGCTGATCTACTCACAGAATATTTCCAACCTGCTTCTGCAGAACGCATATGTCCTGATCATGGCCTGCGGTATGCTTTTGTGTATCCTGACCGGCGGTAACGTAGACCTTTCCGTAGGTTCCACACTGTGCCTCTCCGCGGCGGCAGCGGCCAAGATGCTGGATCTCGGCGCGGCTCCCGGACTTGCGATTCTGATTTCCATGGTGATTGCCGCAGTCATCGGTCTGTGGCAGGGCTGGCTTATCGGATATATTCATATCCCGCCCTTCATCTGCACGCTGGCAGGCATGTTCCTGTTCCGTGGAATCGCGCGTGTCATTCTGGATTCGAAGACCATCGCGATCATGAATCCTGGATTTCTGAACCTGTTCACATCCTACATTCAGATTCCCGGCGTTGACAGCAACAAGAAGTGCATTTCCGCATTAATTGTCGGAATTATTATTTCCATCGCGCTTACGATCTTCATGATCACAAACCGCGCGAAAAAGGCAAAAGAGGGTTACCAGGTAGCAACCCTGCGGGCCACGATCATTCGTGTCGTAGTATTTGATGTATTGATTATTGCGTACAGCAGCCGTCTGATGGGCTACAAGGGAATTCCGGTAATGGTTCTGTGGATTCTGGCGGTTGTCGTGATCTTCGCATTCATTACAAGCCAGACGGTATTCGGCCGTTACTTCTACGCAGTCGGCGGTAACGAGAAGGCCACCAAGCTTTCCGGTATTGATCCGCGCAAGGTATACTTCTGGGCATACTTCCTGATGTCCGTACTCGCAGGTCTCTCCGGACTTCTGGTCGGAGCGAGAATCGGTTCGGTAGACGGCAACATGGGTAACTCCTATGAGATGGATGCCATCGCGTCCTGCTTTATCGGCGGCGCTTCCGCATACGGCGGATCCGGAACCGTTCCGGGCGTCATGGTCGGCGCCATCCTTCTCGGTGTCATCAACATGGGCATGTCGATCCTGGGACTTCCGGATCAGTACCAGTACATCGTCAAGGGTGCTGTACTTCTGGCAGCCGTTATCTTCGACGTTGTATCCAACCACAAGACAGGAAAATCATAAGGTATTCTATACAATTTGGGTCATAACAGAGAGAAAGACAGCCGGGGTGCGCCCCGGCTGTTTTTCTCTCTGTTTTTAAAAGGTTGGAATGAAATGTCGAGACAACAT
>OMUU01000125.1 GCA_900314295.1 uncultured Lachnospiraceae bacterium
ATGGCAACAGGACTGTAAAATCCTTGCCGTACATAGTTGTGAGTGAACAGTAACTGCTCAGGCAAAGAGCCTGTAAAATCTTAGCCGTTTTAGTCGCATGTGAACAGAGGATACTGAATGATCGTTGCCGTTTGGGTTAGACAAAGCCATATAATAATTAAATAAATTTAGATAAAAGAATTGAAAGATATTGACATCCGGTATAGATGGCGGTATAGTAACCATCGAGCTATTTAACTAAATAAATTTAACTAAATATCTAAAATGAAATACGGAAAAAAAAGGAGAATGAACATGGATACATTTGAGAAGCTGAAAGAGATTATTATCGACACCCTGAGCTTTGACGGGGATGAGATCAAACCGGAATCGGACTTTTTCAAAGATCTGAAGGCGGATTCCCTGGATGTGGTGGAGCTTATGATGGCGGTTGAGGAGAATTTCGGGATCACGGTTCCGGATGAGGAGCTTCCGAATCTTCACACGGTGGAGAGTGTCGTGGCGTATATCGACGCGCACAAGGAGGATTAAACAGCCGGGGATTCGATCCCTGGTGCAGACAGCTGTTTCCGATGGAAATCTGGACCTGCCGCAGGACGCGGCATTTTGTCCGCAGATTTTGGAGGTTTGGAATGAGTTATTCAGTAGAAGAATTGCAGAAGCTGATGGAGAGCTTTGAGAGAACGGGGCTGACAAGGTTCCGGTATTCGACACAGGACGGAACGCTGGAATTCAGGAATGAGCCGAATCGTAATGTTTGCGGCTGTTTGACACCGCAAAATTCAACGGATGCGACCGTGCTGCAAAGGACGGCGGGTGCCTGTGGAGAGGGATCTTTCTCCGCGGTGGAAAAGGACGGGGATGATTCGGTCGGCGTGAACAAAAACGCCTCTTCAACGGGGGAGGGATCCGCTGCGGGGCCGGAAGGAAAGACAACTGCAGTGAAAGCTCCGCTGGCCGGTATTTTTTACCGTGCCTCCAAGCCCGGAGAGAAGCCGTTTGTGGAAGAGGGGCAGAGGGTAAAGAAAGGGGATATCGTCGGACTGGTGGAAGCCATGAAGATGATGAATGAAATTCCTTCTCCCTGTGACGGTGTGGTCCGTGAGATCCGGGTGGGAGATGCGGCCTTTGCGGAATACGACGCGGTTCTGATGACCATAGAGGAGAGTTGAAATGTTCAAAAAAGTGCTGATTGCGAATCGCGGGGAAATCGCGATGCGGATCCTGAGATGCTGTCAGGAGATGGGAATCGACACGGTCGTGGCCTGCTCCTCAGAGGACAGAAATTCTCTTCCGGTACAGTTTTCCGCAGAATCGGTCTGCATCGGACCCGCGCAGGCGGCGGGAAGCTATCTGAACCAGGAGGCGCTGATCGAGGCCGCAAAGGCGTATCACTGCGAGGCGATTCATCCGGGATACGGATTTCTCTCTGAAAATGCGAATTTCGCAAAAAAATGTGAGGACAATGGAATTATTTTTATCGGTCCCTCCTCCCGGATGATCCGGGAAATGGGAGATAAGCAGAGCGCCCGCGCCATGATGAAGAAGCATGGGGTTCCGGTTGTTCCGGGATCGGACGGGATTCTAAAGAGTTGGCAGGAGGCTGCAGAGATTGCCAAGAAGGTCGGCTATCCGGTTCTCTTGAAGGCCACGGCGGGAGGAGGCGGGCGCGGGATGCGAACCGCTTTTGATGAATCGGAGATTCAGAATGCCTATGAGAGTGCGGAGGCGGAGGCGCAGGCAGCTTTTGGGGACGGCTCTCTCTATCTGGAGAAACTGATTCAGCATCCGCATCATATAGAAGTTCAGATTCTGGGTGATTCAAAGGGAGGTATCATTCAGCTCGGAGAGAGAGACTGCTCCATGCAGCGAAGAAACCAGAAGCTGATGGAGGAATCGCCGGCCAGAATTCTGACGGATAAGCAGAGAGATGCGATTCATAAGGCGGCGCTCAAGGCGGCAAGGGCTGTCCACTATGTGAGCGCAGGAACGGTGGAATTCGTTCTGGACCGGGAGAAGCATTTCTACTTTATTGAAATGAATACAAGGATTCAGGTGGAGCATCCGGTGACCGAGGCGGTGACGGGTGTGGATCTGATCCGGGAGCAGATCCGGATTGCGGCGGGACTGCCGCTCGGCTATAAGCAGAGCGACATTCACCTGACCGGGCATGCGATTGAGTGCCGGATCAACGCGGAAAACCCGGCGAAGAATTTCGCACCGAGCCCCGGACAGATCCCTTTTCTGCATTTTCCTGGAGGGAAGGGGGTCCGGGTCGAGAGCGCCCTGTATTCCGGCTGTCGGGTAAGCCCTTATTATGACTCGATGATCGCGAAGGTGATCGTACATGCGCCTGGTAGGCTGGAGGCCATACGCAAGATGCGCGTGGCGCTTGAAGAAATGACGGTCGACGGGATCGAAACGAATATCAACTTTCTGTATCTGATTCTGTTTAACAATGATTTCATGGTCGGAAATATTGACACCGGATTTCTGGAGAAGAATACGGACGCCATTATCCGGTGGGGAGAAGAAAGCCGGAAAGCATTTTGAAGGGCAGGGATTTCATAGACCGATTGCGATTCGCAGTTGGTAAATGTTCTGTGAAATCTTCTCCATGTCAGTTGGGTGTGAAGAGTACCGGATGGATGCCACAGAGGAAGGTCAGTGAGGATAAGTGAGTAAAAGTTTTTTGGGAACGGTTTTGCTTGATGCAAAAATCAATACGGCAGACGGTATTTTTTTTGATAAGAGAAAAACGCTCCTCGGGTTTCGGAAGATGCGGCAGAAGAAAACCGCGCATCATCCGGTCGGCGATCATCTGAAGGCGCTGTTTGACGGGGGAGTGTTTTCGGAAGAGCTTGCTCCGGATCTGAAGACATCGGATCCGCTGTGTTTTCCCGGATACCGGGAGAAGCTGGAAGAGAACAGAAGAACGACGGACCGTTCATCCGGCTGCGTTGCCGGAGTCGGAACGGTTTGCGGCATTCCGGCGGTCGGAGCGGAGCTCAGCCGGTATTTTATGATGGGAAGCATGGGAAGTGCCGAGGGAGAAAAGCTGACTCTTGCGATTGAGGAGGCGGACAGAAGAAAGCTCCCGCTGATTATTTTTTCCGCAAGCGGCGGCGCCAGAATGCAGGAAGGGATGCTGTCTCTCATGCAGATGGCAAAAACCAGTGCGGCTGTGCAGAGGCTTCGGGAGCACGGAGGTTTGTATATCTCTGTTTTGACGCATCCGACGACGGGAGGTGTCAGCGCCAGTTATGCCAGTCTGGGAGACATCATTCTGGCGGAGCCGGGAGCGCTGATCGGGTTTGCCGGTCCGCGTGTGATTGAGCAGACCATCGGTGAAAAGCTTCCAAAAGGTTTTCAGCGGGCAGAGTTTCAGCTGGAGCATGGCTTTGTGGATAAGATTGTACCGAGGAAGGATCAGAGGGAGGTCATCGCTCAGATCCTGAGGCTGCACGGATATGGGACGGAAGATGCACCGGAAAATGCACCGGAAGATTCACCGGATGCGGAAGCAGGAGGCTGCGGAACAATTGCGGATGAGGCGTGCGTCGAGGATTTGTCCCATGCGGTTAGCGCGATTCCTGCCTATGATCGTGTCCGGATCGTCAGGGACAAGGCGAGACCGAAAATCACCGACTATATAGACGGGATCTTTGATAACTTCATGGAACTTTCCGGCGACCGGCTTGGAAAGGAGGATCCGGCTATTCTGGGCGGAATCGGTCTTCTCGCGGGGCGTCCGGTTACCGTGATCGGACATCGCAAGGGGAAGAACCTGACGGAGAATCTCACCTGCAATTTCGGAATGTCGGAACCGGAGGGATATCGGAAGGCGCTCCGACTTATGAAAGAGGCGGAGCGGTTCGGACGTCCGGTCATTACTTTTATCGATACGCCGGGTGCTTATCCCGGGAAAGAGGCGGAGGAACACGGACAGAGCGTGGCGATTGCCGAGAATCTGGCAGCTATGAGTGCTCTGAGAGTTCCGGTGATCTGTATCGTGACCGGAGAGGGAAACAGCGGAGGAGCTCTTGCCATTGGCGTCGGAGATGAAATATGGATGCTGGAAAACGCGGTATACTCGGTATTATCTCCGGAGGGATTTGCGAGCATTCTCTGGAAGGATGCCTCGAAATGTAAAGAAGCGAGCGAAGTGATGAAGATGACGGCGGAGGATCTCTTACAGCAGGGGATTGCGGACCGTATCATTCCGGAGCCGGAGGGCGGAGCGCAGAAGGATCCTGCCGCTATGTGCCGGATCCTTCGGGAGGCACTCACAGAGGAGCTGGAAAAGCTGAGCACCCAGGGCCCGGATATCCTTTTGATAAACAGGTATCGGAAGTACCGGGAAATCGGAGCAGCAAAAAAAGGTATCTTTTACGGCGAACGGTAAGACGGACTCATAGGGACGGAAAAATCTTTGCCGGAACAGAAATGGAAAATAAGAAACGGGCAGATTTATGAAGGGTATGGAAATCGTCGGTCTCGGAAAAGCATTGCCGGGAGTCCGATTGGAGAATGAAGAACTGAAAGAGTATATGGATACCTCCGATGAGTGGATCCGCACCAGGACAGGGATCGGATCGCGGTATCTGTGCACAGGAGAGGAGAGCCTTACAGAACTTGCATCAGGGGCATCATTAAAGGCATTGAAGGATGCAAATGTCCGTCCGGAGGAAATCGGGCTTGTGATCTGCGCAACTTGTACAACAGATTACATGGTGCCTTCCATGGCCTGTGCCGTCCAGGAAATTCTGGGAATTCCGGGCGGAGTGCCTGCCTTTGATATCAATGCCGCCTGCTCGGGGTTTGTCTATGGGCTGCAGCTTGTGAATGCGCTGATGCGCGGGGGCGATGCCTGTCGGGGAAAGCGGAAATACGCATTGCTCATCGGCGGAGAACAGCTGTCGAAGATGCTTGATTTTTCCGAGAGATCGGTCAGTGTCCTGTTCGGCGACGGGGCTGCGGCTGCGGTAGTCCGGGCATCAGAGGAAAAGCGCTTCTATTGCCACACAGCTGCGGAGGGAGACCGGAGCGCGCTGTATGCACATACAGTGGGGAGAAACCAGATTCCGGAATCTGCGTATGAAGGGAGACAGGTAGTCCCGGAGAATCCCCTTCAGATCCGGCAGGAGACGGCAGAGAAGATCCTTCGAGACGGATATCTGCAGATGGATGGGAAAAAGGTCTTCCGCTTTGCGGTGAAGGCGCTTGCCGGGGAAATCGAAGAGATGGAGCTGCGAAGCGGAATCTGTGCAGAGGACATCGACTATATCGTATGTCATCAGGCAAACGTCAGAATCATCGATTATGTAAGAAAGCAGAAGAAACTCCCGGAGGGAAAATTCTTTATGAATCTCCGGGAATACGGGAACACGTCCGGGGCAAGCATTCCGCTGGCGCTGGCAGACATGAAGGAAAAAGGATTGCTGAGACCGGGCACGCGAATCTTTTGCGTAGGATTCGGCGCAGGCCTTACCTGGGGCGGATGCTATCTCGAATTCTGACAGATAAGAGGATTACCATGTGAAAAGTCATGGCGCACGTTGATGTGCGCATGTAGGCGGTTCATCTGGTTGTGTGTAGAAATTATGATCTTCATGACGTGCGTCGCAGTGCGCGAATATGTGGAGCGATGGCTTGTGTCTGGAGAAGCGGACAGGAGGCTGTACATGAAATTTTTGAATGAGATACTTGGAATAAAATACCCGTTTATCCAGGGAGGCATGGCAAACATTGCGACCGGTGAATTTGCCGCTGCCTGTTCCAATGCAGGAGCGCTGGGAATCATCGGTTCCGGCGGGATGAATGTGGAAAAGCTCGAGGAAAATATTCACATCTGCCGTTCTATGACGGATAAGCCCTTTGGGGTTAACCTCATGCTGATGAATCCCGATACAGAGCAGATGGCGGACCTGGTTGCCCGGGAAAAAATCCCGGTCATCACGACAGGAGCCGGAAATCCGGGGAAATACCTCTCCCGCTGGAAGGAGAGAGGCTGCAGGATCTTCCCGGTATCGGCCAGTGTACTTCTGGCGGTTCGCCTGGTGAGAGACGGCGTGGACGGTATTATCGCGGAAGGAACGGAGAGCGGCGGCCATGTCGGTGAGATGACCACGATGACGCTGGTTCCGCAGATGCGGGACGCTCTTCCGGAGGAGATTCCGGTGATTGCCGCAGGAGGCATCGCGGACGGCAGACAGCTGGCGGCTGCCTTTGCCCTTGGAGCCTGCGGTGTGCAGATGGGCACCTGTCTTCTGGTCAGCCGGGAATGTCCGATCCATCCGAATTACAAGGAAGCGCTTCTGAAGGCTGGAGACAACAGCACCGTCGTAACCGGAAGAACGGTAAATTCTCCGACGAGAATCCTGAAGAACAAGATGGCGCGCCAGTACATTCGCAGGGAAAAAGAGGGCGCCGACCAGATGGAGCTGGAGAAATTCACACTGGGATCTCTCAGAAAAGCGGTGTTTGACGGGAATACCTCAGAGGGATCGTTGATGGCCGGTCAGGTCTGCGGGCAGCTCACGGAAATCCGTCCGGCCGCGGATATTTTTTCAGAGCTCATGCGTGGGGCGGAGAATACCGTGAAGGGACTGGACCTTCCGGAAATACGATGAGGAGGGCAGGACGATGAAAATGGCTTTTTTGTATGCCGGTCAGGGAAGTCAGCATGCCGGTATGGGTAAGGATTTATACGATGCCTTTCCGGAGTTTGCGGAGGTGATCGATCAGGCCGACGCAGAGTTGGATTTTGATTTGAAAAAGCTAATGTTTGACGGGCCGGAGGAGGAGCTGGCAAAGACGGCATATACGCAGCCGGCCCTTGCGGCTTTTGCGGCAGGCGTGACCGCAGTGCTTTATAATAAAGGACTTCGACCGGATTATACGGCGGGTCTCAGCCTTGGAGAATACAGCGCGCTGCATGCGGCGGGCGTTTTTTCCACGAAGGAACTGATCCGCATCACCGCGTTTCGCGGACAGGCAATGACAAGAGCCGGTCAGGGACTTGATACAAAAATGTGCGCGATTCTGGGACTTCCGGCGGAGAAGACGGCGGAAATTGCGAAACGGGCAGCGGAAGAGACGGGCAGCATCGTAGAAGTATCCAATTACAATGCCAAAGGGCAGAATGTCATTTCCGGCTTCGCGGATGCGGTTACGCGTGCGGAGGAGATCGCGAAGGAGGAAGGCGCCAGAAGGTGCATGGAGCTGAAGGTGAGCTCGGCATTTCATACCTCTCTGATGGCACCGGCGTCTGAGGCGCTTCATGAATGCTTTCAGAAAGTAAAGTTCGGACGAATGAAGATTCCGGTGCTGTTCAACACCTTGGGCGGTCCGGCAGATTCTGCCGGAAGGCTGATCGCGGACGCGTGTGAAGATCCGGCCATCTATAAGAAGGCAGGCGGAGAAGTCATCGCGAGGCTTTTGGAAAAGCAGGTGATGTCAAGCGTCAGGATGGCGCAGACGATTGAATGGCTGAAGGAAGCAGGCGTGGAGAAAATCGTGGAGATTGGCCCGGGACATGTGCTGGCAGGATTTGTGAGCCGGACCGTAAAGGGAATGGAGACGGTTTCTCTGGACAGCGCGGAGGATGTAAAGGCATGGATTTAACAAATCAGACAGCTATTGTAACAGGCGGCAGCGGCGGAATCGGACGGGCGATCTGCCGGGCGCTGGCTGAAAAAGGTGCAAATGTTGTGATCCATTATTCGCATAATGAGGAGGCAGCAAGAGAGACAGAGCGACTGTGTCGGGAATGCGGGGCAGAGACGCTTCTTGTGCAGGCGGACGTCTCCGACAGCGGAGATTGCGACCGGATGTTCCGGGAGGCGCAGAAGCTGACCGGAAGGATCGACATTCTGGTTAATAATGCGGGAATTACAAAGGATAACCTGCTTCTGATGATGAAGGAGGAAGACTTTGACAGAGTCCTTCACGTAAATCTTTACGGAACCTTTTTCTGCATGAAGAAGGCGTCCAGGATCATGCTGAAACAGAGATATGGACGGATCATCAGTATCTCCAGCATTGTGGGAATCCATGGCAATCCGGGACAGGTCAATTACGCGGCCGGCAAGGCGGGAATCATCGGTATGACGAAGTCTCTGGCAAAGGAACTGGCGAGTCGGAACGTCACGGTTAACGCGGTTGCACCGGGAATGATTGATACGGAAATGACAGCATCTCTGCCGGATACGGCGAAGCAGGCTATGCTGGCCGGGATTCCGATGGGGCGCGAAGGAAAAGCAGAGGAGGTCGCGGCAGCAGTTGCGTTTCTGGCATCCGGAGAAGCTTCCTACATCACCGGTCAGGTTCTCGGCGTAGACGGCGGAATGGGATGCTGATCCGGGAAGGTGCAAGTAAGTCTATAAAAGCGGATTAGGGTTCTGAGCGTAGACAGGATTATGAGATGCTGAGACAGGATCAGGGTTCTGGGCGTAGACAGGATTATGAGATGCTGAGACAGGAAGAGTGCGAAATTTTGAGTCTTGTGAGCAGCAGATGAACAGGATTTGTGTGGATACAGATGGGAGAAAATCATGAGTCGAAGAGTGGTTGTTACGGGACTTGGCATTGTATGTCCGATTGGAAACGATAAAGAGGAAGTGTGGAGCAGTGTCGTTGAGGGAAGATGCGGGATCGCTCCGATTACCCACTATGATACCTCATCGCAGAAGGTAAAGCTTGCGGGTGAAGTAAAAAACCTGGATCTGGACCGGTATGTTGACAGGCGGGAAAGCCGCAAGATGGACAAATACACACAGTTTGCGATGGCAGCAGCGGAACAGGCAATGCAGGATTCCGGACTGCTGCAGCTGGATGAGTCCAGGGAGCGCTGGGGCGTGATCATGTCCAGCGGGATTGGAGGAATCGGCACGATCGAGAATGAGAAGGTGCGTGGAATTGAGAAGGGATATGACCGGGTATCTCCGTATTTTATTCCGATGTCGATTGCCAATATGGCGGCCGGTCACATTGCGATCCGCTACGGGCTTCACGGCATGTGCACCTCTGTGGTAACTGCCTGCGCAAGCGCCGCGAACGCGGTCGGCGACTCCTTCCGGCATATCCGTGACGGCTACGGCGACATTATGGTGGCCGGAGGAGCAGAGGCGGCGATCACGCCGCTCTGTATCGGCGGGTTCACTTCTCTGAAGGCACTGACCACTGCGACAGATCCTGAGCGGGCATCGATTCCGTTTGATGCCGAGAGGAGCGGATTTGTAATGGGTGAAGGCGCCGGGGCATTAATTCTGGAAGAGTATGAGCACGCAAAGCAGAGGGGCGCGCACATCTACGCGGAAATAGCAGGATATGGGACAAACTGTGACGCCTATCATATCACGGCACCATCTCCGCAGGGCGTCGGAGCGGAGAAGTGCATGCGCCTTGCCATGGATGATGCCGGTATTACTCCTGAGGATGTGGATTATATTAATGCACACGGAACATCGACGAAGATGAACGATTCCTGCGAATCCGCGGCCATCCGCCGCATCTTTTCCGCGGATCCGATGCGCGTATGCGTAAGCTCCACAAAATCCATGACGGGTCATCTTCTGGGCGCCAGCGCAGCGGTAGAAGCAGTGATTACGGCAGAAGCAGTTGAGAAGGACTTTGTACCGCCGACCGTACACTATCAGGTGCCGGATCCGGAGTGCGAGCTGAACGTGGTCCCCGGAAAAGGGCATCCGGCAAAGATCCGCTATGCGCTTTCTAATTCGTTCGGATTCGGGGGCCACAATGTAACACTGGTCTTCCGGAAAGTGTAAGCGGTCATTCGCCCGCTGGAAGCTGTTAGAAGCTTGTCGGGCGACGGGAATGAAGAAATTGCAGTAATCGTCGCTTGCTGCAAGCTAATTGAAGCTTGTCGGGCGACGGAAATGAAGAAATTGCAGTAATCGTCGCTTGCTGCAAGCTAATTGAAGCTTGTCGGGCGGCGGAAAAGAAGAAATCGCAAGAATCGTCGCTCGCTGGAAGCTAATTGAAGTTTGTCAGGCGACGGAAAAGAGAAACTCGCGAGAATCGTCGCTTGCTGCAAGCTTATTGAAATTTGTCTGGCAACAGAAATGAAGAAATTTGGAGGAACAGGAAAGTATGGAGTTGAATTCAGATGAAATCAAAAAGATACTCCCGCACCGGTATCCGTTTTTACTGGTTGACAGGATTACAGCCTGTGAACCAGGAAAATACGCGGACGGACGCAAGTGCGTGTCGGTAAATGAAATGCAGTTTTGCGGGCACTTTCCCGTTCAGTCGGTCATGCCCGGGGTGCTTGTGCTGGAAGCACTTGCACAGACCGGGGCAGTCGCGCTGCTGACAGAAGAAGAGAACAGAGGGAAGCTGGTGTTCTTTGGAGGAGTCAAGCAGGCAAGGTTCCGTCGGCCGATCATCCCCGGGGATGTAATCGAAATGCATTGTGAAATCATCGGACGGAAAGGCCCCATCGGATTTGGAAAAGCGGTCGCTACCGTAGACGGAAAAACAGCCGTGACAGCGGAGCTTTCCTTCGCAATCACAGATCCGAAGACAGGGGTATCAGACTAAGAAAAAGCAACTGCCACGCAGCATTCGCTTCCGTCGTATATATTTGCACCGGGTAAATCAATGTGATATCCTCATACTTGTAGATTGCGGGAGTGCGAAGCACGGAGCAATCCGTAGCTTATACCGTATGATAAAAATCACAGGCAGTCCGGGGAGGGTTTTATGGATTTCAGCAGTAAGGATCTTGCGGAAAAAGCAAGGAAGACAAAGGAGCTTTTTACAGAAGTGTATACAAACTTTAAGCTGCATTTCTACCGGGAGGTATTCCGGAATTTTGATCATCGCGAAGCAACCCTTACTACAGTGGAAACCTTCTGCATGGAAGTGATTTACGCGATGAAGAATCCGACGATCAATGAGTTCGCCAGTTTTATTCAGATCTCATCGCCGAATGCTGCCTACAAGGTCAACAATCTGATCCGGAAGGGGTATCTTCAGAAAATCCGATCCAAGCAGGATCACCGGGAATATTTCCTTCAGGTAACGCAAAAGTACATCGACTACTACAATGTCAGCAGCTCATATGTGGACAGGGTTCTGGACAAGGTAGAGGGAAAAATGACGGAAAAGGAAATCGAGGATTTTTATCATACTCTCACCATCATTCAGGAAGAACAGATGAAGGATGTTCCGCATTACAGCAGGGAGAGAGAGGAACTTCTGGAAGAGACTGAGAAATCATAATGCAACGTCTATAGAGACGTCAGAATAGTAAAGATACGACAGAAGAATAAAGAGACAACAGAATAACAAGAAAAAGAGAAGCTCTGTATAGCGTTATAAATGGAAGGGGGATGCTATACAGAGCTTCTTTTGATGAAAGTGAAAGGATTTATATGAAAGCCATAGTAAATGGCTGTGGCTGGCTGTTTCTTTATTTGATATTTGTAGAATACAGCAGTGTTTGCTATAATACATGCCAGAGAAACCTTGAAAACAAGCCATTTTTTGCGAAGGAGATATGGGAATGCTTCCACTTTATACCGAGACAAAGAATAACCTTCAGATCGAATTGCGCCCGTCCGTCCATGCTTCTCCGCATCTTCATAAGTCCCTGGAGATTGTATATGTAACGAAGGGAACGCTGGAGCTCGGCGTTGGGGAAAATCTGTACCACATGGAGACCGGAGACCTCGGCGTCGTGTTTCCGGAGCTTATTCATCATTATCAGGTGTTTGACAGCGCGGAATGTGAGGCCTATTACCTTCTGGCATCCCCGTCTATGGCGGATGCCTTCGGATCCGTGATGCACCAGAAGTCGCCGGAATACCCGGTGATTGCGGCGGAGAAGGTACATCCGGATATTGGATACGCCCTGGATACGCTTTATGACCTGGAGAAGGATATCCCGCTTCATTATAAATGGCAGACTGAAAAATCCTCAAAGGATCGAATCCGTGAGGTGTTGCAGCAGGCGTATGTCAATGTGATAATGGCGAGAAGTTTGCCCTGCATGACAATGATTGACAAGTCCATGGTGGGAAGCGACGACATCATCTATCGGATGGTTTCGTATATTACCGGAAAGTTCCGCGAATCTCTGACAATGACGCAGATGGCGCATGATCTGGGAATCAGTCCTTACGCGCTGTCGAGAATTTTTTCCGGGACCTTTCACAGGAATTTTAATCAGTATCTGAATGAGGTCCGGCTGGAATATGCGGCGGAGCTTCTCCACCGTACGGATGAGCCGATTACGGACATCTGTATGGATGTAGGATTTGGAAGCCAGAGAACCTTTAACCGCGTCTTCATGGAACACTTCCATACGTCGCCCAGAGAGTTCCGGAATCACCAGTGGGCAGCAGACGCCGTGAGGGAACAAGGCAGAGGAGAGGAAGTGTAAAAGCTTCAAAGAGCTTTGTCAAAAAGGAAGAAAAAGTATTCATGGCATAGAATGTCTTTGAAATCATATTTTTAGAGACTGAATTAATGGAGGAAATCAATGCTAACATGCGTTGAATTATGTGCTGGTGCCGGGGGCCAAGCTTTGGGGCTGCATTGGGCTGGTTTTGAGCATGTTGCTCTTGTAGAAATAGAAAAAGAATATTGTGAAGTGCTGAGATTGAATATGCCGAATTGGAATGTTATTTGTGAAGATTTGCACGATTTTGATGGGACAAAATATAAAGGGGTAGATCTTCTTGCAGGCGGAGTGCCTTGCCCGCCATTTTCGGTCGCAGGGAAACAACTGGGCAAGGATGACGAGCGGGACCTGTTTCCCGAGGCAATTAGGATTCTCAAGGAAATAAAGCCTAGAGCAGTAATGCTGGAAAATGTAAGGGGATTCCTTGATCGTGCATTTGATGAATATAGACACTCTATTCTAGAGCAAATTGATGAAGCGGGTTATAATGTTCAGATAAAACTTTTAAACGCATCGGATTACGGTGTGCCTCAGCTCAGACCAAGGGCGGTTATTGTGGGAATAGAAAAATCTAATTCATTAACGTTTAACTATCCTGATCCTGATCCGGGTCGCGCAAAGACAGTGGGAGAAACACTTGAACCGTTGATGGCTGCGCACGGATGGAAAGGTGCTGTGGAATGGGCGGTGAAGGCGGATAAAATAGCACCAACAATTGTAGGTGGATCCAAAAAACATGGCGGTCCTGATCTCGGACCGGTAAGGGCGAGAAAAGCCTGGAAAGAGCTTGGCGTTGACGGTTTGGGCGTTGCAAATGAACCTCCGGATCAAGACTTTAATGGAATGCCCAGACTAACAAAGGAGATGATAGCTCGAATTCAAGGGTTCCCAGACTATTGGAAATTTGGAAAAAAGAAAACAGCGGCGTGTCGGATGATAGGGAACGCTTTCCCACCACCTGTCGCAGAAGCTGTTGGAAGGCAAATTGCGGAGGTGTTAAATAATGGAAGCACTATTAGCATTGGAGAGGAAGAAGTACCATCAGTCCTTGTTGGATAATGGTGTGCTTACAATTGACAGAAACGGAATACCGAGTAACGCAGATAAGGCTTCAAAACTGTCTGTCGAAATTGCAAAGAATATTGCGGACAGATTAATGGCTGAAACACATGAAAAAGTCGTTGGACAGACTTCTGGTGCGAAGTTTGAACAGATCAACATGGAGTTTTTGGCGAACACTTTTCCTAAATTACAAAACTTGCGGCCAGGGAAATGGCATATCGTTAAACTTGGAAATAGAAATTCGATGAAAACGAGCAGTTTTGCTCAATATGAGCATCTAGCTGATCTACAGCATTTGCGTGAATACAGCCTGAAAATCGCAGCCCTTCTTGGAAATGACTATATGGTGGCGCCAGATGTGGTTGTATATCGTGAGCCTGAAACAGATGCTGAAATAAATGCTGTTCAAGTCATTGTCGATGACTCTGTGGCGAATGGGGCAGATCTGAGAGCAAAAAATGGCGGCCTTCCTATCTTGCATGCATCTGTGTCTGCTAAGTGGACAATGAGGAGTGACCGCGCCCAAAATAGCCGAACAGAAGCCCTTGGCCTGATCAGAAATAGAAAAGGCCTGACGCCGCACATCGTTGTGGTCACGGGGGAACCTATGCCTGCTAGGCTAGCATCTCTTGCGCTCGGAACAGGTGATATTGATTGTGTATATCATTTTGCGTTGTATGAGCTTATTGATGCGGTAAATGCCACTGGCGCAGAAGATTCTATTGAAATGTTGAAGGTTCTTGTTGATGGAAAAAGATTGAGAGATATTTCTGATTTGCCTATGGATCTTGCCATTTGAAAAGAAAAATATATTTGACATGCCGGTACAATCGGGTATAATCTAATTGCGAGCAATTGATTGCCGTGGTTAAAGGAGTGGTTTTATGAGCGATTACGATTGTATCCGGCTGAAAAATCAGCTATGCTTTCCGCTGTACGCGGCTTCCAAGGAGGTTGTGAGAAAATACAAGCCGATTCTGGATGAACTGGATCTTACATATACGCAGTACATCACAATGATGGTTCTCTGGGAGAAGAAGCAGACGAATGTAAAGGAGCTTGGACAGTGCCTGTTTCTGGATTCGGGGACGCTTACACCGCTTCTGAAGAAGCTGGAGCAGAAGGGATACATTGTCCGTCATCGCTCTACGCATGATGAGCGGAATCTTATGGTTCAGATTACGGAACGCGGGGAGGAGCTTCAGGAGCGCGCCGTTCAGGTGCCGAAGAAGATCGGAAAATGCGTGAATCTGGAGCCGGAGGAGGCAAAGGAACTGTATCGCCTGCTCTATAAGGTGCTC
Organism: uncultured Lachnospiraceae bacterium; assembly: GCA_900314295.1. Classification (GTDB taxonomy): domain Bacteria; phylum Bacillota; class Clostridia; order Lachnospirales; family Lachnospiraceae; genus Bilifractor. The sequence goes on from OMUU01000125.1 coordinate 14,794, forward strand.
GGAGGAATCGAAGAGGATAAGAGGGAATAATCCGCATCACACCCTTGACAGGCGTATCAGATGTGTGACAGACAGAGGCGGGAGCATGGAAGACGAATACGAGTATTATATACAGAGCAGCTGTATAGCCTGTGGAAAATGCATCACACAATGTCCCGAGCATTGCATTGATATGAAGGGAAGCATGGCTGTGATCCGGCAGGAAGACTGCCGACACTGTGGTGAATGCAAGGAGATCTGTCCGGTAGGGGCAGTAGCGGTTTTTGATTGAAGCTGCGATTCGCAGAAGAGAAAATGGATTGCGCAAGAGTTATCTTTTTTCAGCAGAGAGCGAAACGCATTTTAGGTGATAAAACCAAAATACATGAATTGAAAGCAAAAGGAAACAGGGCCTGAAAGATCATTCTTTCAGGCCCTGTCCGGCAAGACTGTGGAAGGATAGTGGCTGGAAAACCGGGATAGTGGTTGAAAGGCCGAAAAAAGCAGGAGAAGGTGTATCGCCGTCTCCTGCTTTTTGAATAATTACAAAATAGCGTCCATCAGAGGATATCGTCTCTTTTGATGTATCCCGGTTTTTCGGGAGTGCCGATGATCTCCTTTGCGTGAACGATCTGCGCCCATTTATCCACGACCTGATTCTCTACATGTACATCCTTGCCGATTCTGGAGTAAGCGAGGATGACGCTGTTCTTCACCACGGCGCCGTCTTCGATGGTTACGCCACGGCCAAGCACACAGTTCTCGACAATTCCCTTGATGGAGCAGCCGTTGGATACAAGAGAATTCTTCACATCTGCCTGCTCATAGTATTTGGTGGGAGCGGCATCGCTGGTCACGGTGTAGATCGGCCAGTTCTCATGGAAAAGGCTGTTGGCATTGTCTACATCGATCAGATCAAGGTTAGCTTCGTAATAGCTCTTGAAATCGGTTACGGTCGCGAAATATCCGCGGTGAGCAACACCTCTTACATCCAGATCATTTACCTCGGAGTTGATGATCTGTGACAGTGTGTAGATGGAAGAAAGCTTCTGGGCTTCCCGGATCAGGGAGATGAACAGATCCTTCTTCATCACATACGTGTCCATGAAGATATTCTTCGCATTGGCGGTTCCGGTGTTGCGCTCGATGGATAAAACCCCCTTCTGCTTATTGAGATCGAGGGTATCGCAGTGCAGATAAGACTCTTTTGCGTTATTCACACGGTGATACAGAAGCGTAACGTCTGCTCCGGAAGCAACGTGCTGGTCGAGAAGCTCGTTATAGTCCTGGGTGTATACCATATAGCTCGGCGCAATAATCACATATTCCTGGGTTTTCCGGGAGATAATATTCATATTCTCGGCAAACGCAGCGACGTCTGTATTGTATACATCATTGGCGGTGCTGTTGTCGGAGAACAGAAGCTGGAGCTTACCCTTCTTGGAGTTGATGTTGAAGGAGCCCTCGTTGCCCAGATGCTCGGCGAGGGAACGTGGATTCTCTCGTACATAAACCTGGATGTTATCAATGCCGCTGTTGCTCATATTCGAAATCGGAAAGTCGATGACACGATATCTTCCTGCGAAGGAGAATGCGCCCATAGGGCGATAGTCCTGCATTCCCGCGATCTTGATATGATTGGCGGACGAAGTAATAATTCCAAATGCGGTTGCCATGATTTATTCCTCCCCCTTTACATTCTTTGCGACAAGCTCTATGTTCTCGCTGTTGGCGTCACCGACAACGGCGTTCGCACCGATCCTGACATTGTTCGCTACGAGGGCGCGTGTGACAACGGCACCTTCTTCTACGACTGCGCCGGGCATCAGAACCGTATCGGTAACCTTCGCTCCCGGTTTCACGACAGATCCTGTAAATAGAACAGAGCGGGTGACCTCTCCGTCGATCTTGCATCCCTGCGTGATATAGGCGGTCTTGATTCTGGCATTCGGTCCGATATACTGCGGGAGGGCAGACGCATCTTCCGTGTAAATCTTCCATGCGGGATCCTCGAGATTCAGACCGCTCTTGTCGTCCAGCAGATCCATGTTCGCTTCCCAGAGGGAGTCAATCGTTCCGACGTCCTTCCAGTAGCCCTTGAACTGATATGCCCAGAGAGACTTGCCGTCATTGAGCAGAGTCGGAATAATGTCCTTTCCGAAGTCGTGGCTGGAATCGGGATTCTTCATGTCTGTAACGAGAAGTCTGCGAAGAAGCTTCCAGTTGAAAATATAGATGCCCATCGAGGCAAGGTTGCTCTTCGGTTCAGCGGGCTTTTCCTCAAATTCGACAATCTTGCCGTTTTCATCGGTATTCATGATGCCGAAGCGGCTGGCTTCCTTGATCGGGACGCCGATTACGGCTATCGTTGCATCCGCATTGTGCTCTTTGTGGAAGGAGAGCATCTTGTCATAATCCATCTTGTAGATATGATCGCCGGAAAGGATAAGCAGATATTCCGGATCATAGGAATCGATGAAGTCGATGTTCTGAGAAATGGCGTCTGCGGTTCCGCGATAAACATCGAGGTCCGCATCGGCTTTCTCACGAGGCGGCAGTACAAATACACCGCTTCCGTTGGAATCAAGACCCCAGCGGCGGCCCTGCGCCACATAGCTGTTCAGAAGAACTGATTCGTACTGCGTCAGAACACCGACCACATTAATGCCGCTGTTGGCACAGTTACTCAGAGGAAAATCAATAATGCGGTATTTTCCGCCATAAGAAACGGCAGGCTTTGCGACCTTGTTCGTCAGATCTTTAAGACGGCTTCCGCGTCCGCCGGCCAGAATCATAGCCAGCATATTATTTTGACTCATAGAATGAACCCCGCTTTCTTTGAAAATTTCGTAAGCATCCATCTCATGTGTTGTGTGAATGATAGCAAGAAGGCAGAAGGATGTTTTGAGACAATTATACAATATTATTATAGACAGGTAAATGTTTTTGATACAAATTATTCCTGTATACGTGTATGAAAACTGCGTTAATTGTATATATTCAACAAAGAAAAACCGAAAAAGATGGAAACGATAGAATAGATTACCCGAAATGCAGAAGGAAGAAAAAAATATATAGGCATAACGAACAAATTTTAGTATCAGAATACTGGGATAAGCAAGAATGTTTTTTTGGAAATCCTCCCAAAAAGGACCGTTGTCCGAGAAAATACCTTCAGTTTA
>OMUU01000024.1 GCA_900314295.1 uncultured Lachnospiraceae bacterium
CCTTCTGCGAATTCCTGATTCCTTTCAGAAAATTGTAGTTGTTAGGGATTTTATTTATCCGCGGAAAGACGACAAAGGAATTCCGTATATCGGAGTAGAAGATTTTCTTCTAAACGAGTCCTTTATAGAAACGTAAACGGTAAATCGTCCGTACCTGTCATACTCAGCTGTTTTTTGGGATAAATAAAAATGGGACATCACCTTATCTCCTCTTGTATAAACCGTTCCAGTTCTTCCGGCATGAAGCGTGGTCCCCGGACTGTCGTCACATGGAACTTCTTCATCTTCTCTAACGTACACATATCCTTGTCGTATCTCTCGTCGATGTGGATATCCATCAGATCCATATTCCCTTCAGTGGCAGAATAAGCCTGCGTTACCGTGCACCTATAGAGAATTGCTGAGTACGGGACCGCTACATACATGTAAACAATATCCCCTGTCTCGATCCCCTTGCCCTGCTTCCAGATCGTTTCATCCGTATTGCTGAACACGGTGACAATATCGTAATACTTTGGATTTGCCGGAACGATCCAGACCTTCCTGCCGTCAGGCCGCTGATGTTTATTACCGCCTTTACCTGTGAGAGTAAAACTGTGATTGATCAGCTCCATAATCTGGTCATCCGGCAGCGTATCATCCAGCTTTACGGAAATCCACGTTTTCTGGCTCATGTGGTAAGAAGGGTAAATCCCCGACTCCTTCAGCAGATCCGCCTTATCCTCCTGCCGGATTTTCAGGTTAAGGATATTGATCTTCTTAACTTCTGCCGGCCTGCCATCATTTTCCTTCTTCCGTTTTAACGGTGGAACCTTCTTTCCGGCTTTCTTCAGTTCTTCACGTTTCTTCCGTTCTGCTGCACGCCGTTTCTTCTCTTCTTCTGCCTGTTGCTTCGCAGCAGCTTTCTCCTCCTCAGTCTTGAGATTCGTCTCAGCTGTGTACATCAATAAAGCGTACCATTTTTCATTATTCCTGTGCCGGAACACGCCATAATCCCTGCTGTCATCCGCCGCATCATTCCATGGAAAATCCGGCGCATCACCATACTTCTCTGTTATTCTCAAGGCGATCCTGTTCGCCTGGTCAGACTGGAAAGGAACCGGTGTGCCGATCTGTATAGCGATAAATTTCAGGAGCGAAATATACTCTTCCCTCACATGATGCACAAATTCACCCATCACGTCACGGATTCTGAGCGGCAGATATTCCTCCCCGGTTTCTGTCTCGATCACCGTGCCAGAGAGATGATCTGTATCATCCACGGTAAGGATGGCATGAAATTCGCCGTCACAGAAGTCCGTTTCATAGACATAAGCAGAGTCCGCAGGCTTAAAACCAAAGTTACGCAACTTCTCAGGATCGATCTTTACTTTTTGAAATACGGATTCTTCAATCGTCAATGTGATTCTCCTTTGGTTGGCTTATGTTCTGAAGTGTTTTTTTACATCAGGTCAAAGATCGACATCTGATGATCCCTCCAGCTCTCTTGTAAAGCCTCATGGATATGGTCATCCGGCATTGACCCGCCGATAAGAAACGGTGAATCCGGATCATGCATTTTCATATTCTGCCAACTCAGTCCTTCCCGCGCCAATATGGTGTAATCGTCACAAGCCAGTACTGGCCGTAATCTTTCAACGCATCCATGTGCGGCAGCATCGGCGCCGGATTCTTCGTACAAAAGCCAATCAGATCCACCACATCAGGAGACAAACGGTACCGCGTCACCTGGTTCGGATTGTAAGGATTCCGGATGAGAACAACTCCGGCTTCCAGACGGTTCAGGAACCATCTGCTGTAAAATGCAGGTATATCCGTCCGCATCCCGGTATTGATGATCATTCGCTTTTCTCCATGAAATTCATAATCGCTGTCACACTCTCACCCCATTGCTCCTCAGCACTGATCGTTGCTTCTCCGTCACCCTTCTGTTCTCCATAGTCACCAAACTGCGCGTGATTGCCGCCTTCGATGATAACGCCTGTAAAATCATCCGGCATAAGAGACAGACTATCCTGATAATGCTTCATATTCAGTACACCATCCTGTGAGCCATAAAGGCTGAGAGCCCTTGACCCCTCGAGGGTTTTTGTCGGATAAGCCGCCATAAAGATCACACCTCTTATCTCATTCAAGTGCTCTGCAGTGAAATTCCCGGCCATAGCCCCGCCGAGAGAATGTCCTGCCATATAGAATTGCACATAATCAGGGTGTCTTGCCATCACATCCTCTGCCTTGTTCAAGCCGAAGAAAGCCAGGCGAAACGGCATATTAACCAGAAAGCAATCATACCCGCATTCCGCAACTTCATGAAGTATCGGCGCATAAGCCTCAGTCTCCACCTTCGCTCCCGGGTAGAAAATTATCAAATCGTCCGTTCCTGGACCGTCAAACAGATACCCAGTCTTTTCTTCTGTTACTGTCACCGCAGCATCGCTATGTATATAGTGCTCCGCCACCTCACCTGCATGGTAGTAATTGCCTGTGTACATAAAGTAAGCCACGGCAAGTATCCAGATAATCAGGCTCAGCGGAACGATAATACGGAATTTCCACTTGCGTGTCTTATGATGGAACACACGCATCCCCGTTAATGCACCTGTGCCACCGCCAATCCAGGAAAAAAGGATGAGCGCAGACTCCGGGATACGCCATTTATGATGAACCGCTTTAAGCTTGTCAGCCCCATAGAGAAAAAAAGTAATAATGTTAATGATAACGAGGTAAATCATTAATACTGTCGTCATGACTCATCCTTCCAGTCCTTTGCCGCTGGTTCAGACTTCTGGTGAAGAAGAAATTCATCCTTCACGATAGGCTTGATCATCTTATCAGCACCCTTACACTATAAATATGTTCCTTTAAAATCAGAAAAGAGCGCATACCGTCTGCTCCATGCTCATTACTTTATGCGCTTCTATTTTTCTTAAGGATTTTCAGTCATTCTGGAAGTTCTCTGTGAATCCAGTTTAGCACATCCAGCAGTTTACGGCTATGACGGATTCCACATTGACAGCAAACACTCATACGATACTTTGTGCCACAAACTGTATAAATTACGGATTGCTCCGTGCTTCGGAGCAGCTTTCCCTCTCTCTGTGAAAGTGGGCAGTTGGGGCTGTGGGATTGCTGGCATTTTCAAGTTGGCACTATGGAATTGCTTATAGTATCAGCAAGCTGTGGAATTCATAATTGATATTCTCACATCATTGGCGCAAGCACACGTATAACCGTATAGAAACTTGGCTTGAGCGTTTCACCTGAATGTCCGGATATAAGCCCCGTTTTCGGAAACAAGTCCAAAGGTAAATAAGGCCGGAAGCTACTTATATATAGCGGCTGCCGGTTCGGCCGAGGTCTCGACCCGGTCGGCTCCGGGTTGGGGTTGCCGGAATGACGTCTCGACCCCTATTTCTCCAGATGAAGCTCGGACTCAGTTTCATTTTCTCCATATCTGCCTGCTGCCGTATACATCCTTCTTAAAGTCAGAATTCAGACAGGTGATTTCAGATGGCGTGATCTTCAGCAGCCACATCGGCTCTGTAAGCTTCTGCAAAGTTTTGAGCGGAATTTTGCGGAATGCAGCTGCCTGATTGTACTCCTCTGAATACAGCTCAGGTATCTCTACTGTTCCTTCGATCTGTATCGATTTTAATCCGCCGAATGATGGATTTGTCTCAAAGACCGCTGCCGCAACATTCTTGTTCTGCCTCAAAGCTTTGAACTTCAGACCGCCTTCAGTAAAGATCCAGAGTGCTCCGTCATGCCATGTATATTCCAGCGGCGTGCAGCGTACGAAATCCACCGCAGCGGTCGCCAGGGCGAGCACCTTGTGATCAGAGAGAAAATCATTGATCCAGCTGTAAACCGCGCCGGAGTCCATCTTCTTTTCTGTTTCATCCTTGCGAGTCCAGAAGGACTCGGCCTGCGTTAATTGTTCTTCAGTCATCTGTTTTCTTATCTCCGTACTTTCAAATTACAACACTCGTCTCCTGCCGCCAGTGTCTTTGTGCGTATCAGCTTAGCGCCGACCATGTCGTATGTGGCATAATCCATCTTACACATGCATGAGAGATTTTGTCTGCCGTAGTTCCGAAGCCCGTTGAAGAGTCTTCGTTTCCAAGGACGATGAAGCCCCAGGATGCAAAATGCTCAAATACCGCCGTATATTTTGATCCGGCCACACCGGTTCCGTTAAGGGAAAAAATTACAGGAAATATCTGATCAGAGCTCTCAAGTTCGTCCGGATAATATACCAGATGTTTTTTTAGAACATCAACCGCAGGGACAGAAAAATGCTTTACCGCATGCGATCCTTTTTGGATATACCGCGCTTCGATCTTTCCGCTGGTTTCTACTTTTTGGGTGTAGTCATTCGGAACCGAAGGAGCTTTTGACAGCAGGAATAGTCCTCCGGATATCAGTACAATAATTACAAAAATGATAATTTTCATTAGCACAATTTCGTTACTTAGTATACCATGCTTGGAATTCTTGAAAAACAGAAAAACTGTCCAGCTCAATGGCTATGCCCTTGATACGATCTGCCATAGCTCATCAACTCCTGAAAAATGGCATAAAA
>OMUU01000047.1 GCA_900314295.1 uncultured Lachnospiraceae bacterium
AGTCCTCGCAATCCACTTCTTGAAGAATTCACGGATAAAACTTTTAACAGCCAGTAATGCTCAGGCAAAGGTACTGTAAAATCTTAGCCGTTTTAGGTGGCGCGTGAACAGTAACAATCTGTAACCGCTGATGTCGAATAAATCTGTAGCTGCTTGACGAGTGACACATGCAATGTTATTCTTAGGACGAAAAACCGTAGTATTTTAGTAGACTTTTTTACATCAGATTTTCGTTAGAAATGAGAATTCAAGAAGGCTTGGTGATATTTATATGAAATTATCGACGAGAGGGCGATACGGATTGCGGGCGATGATTGATCTTGCGTCCCACGAGGACGAGGGAGCGGTCTCGACACAAAGTATTGCACAGAGACAGCGAATCTCGGAGAGCTATCTGGAACAGCTGATCCGTATGCTGAAAAAAGGAGGGCTCGTCCTGAGTGTCCGCGGGGCAGGCGGCGGATATCGGCTGGCCAGACAGGCATCGGAGATCTCGGTTGGCGATATTCTGCGATGCCTCGAAGGAAGTCTCGACGCGGTGGAATGTCCGGCGATAGAAGGAAGCGATTGCGACAGCGCAAATGCGTGTGTGTCGAAATTTGTCTGGAAGCGGATCAACGATGCCATTGCACAGGCGGTTGATTCGGTCTGGCTGTCGGAGCTTGTTGAGGAAAATCACAAGCTTCTGACTGTGCAGAAGGAGCAGGACGTCGATCTGGCTGCTGACGACAGTGACATCAATGCGCAGATTATCCGGGAAGTACAGAAACAGGGGGTCTGACATGATATATCTTGATAATGCGGCGACGACAAGAACGGATCCGGATGTTGTCGCCGAGATGCTGCCTTTTTTTTCGGAGGACTATGGAAATCCGTCCGGGATATACGGGATTGCGCAGAAGAGCCGTGCGGCGGTTACCGCGGCGAGGGAAAAAACCGCTCATGTACTGGGGTGCCGGGCGGATGAGATTTTTTTTACATCCTGCGGAAGTGAGGCGGATAACTGGGCGCTCAAGGCGGCCTTTGAGGCATGCCGTGATAAGGGAAACCATATTATTACAACGCAGATCGAGCATCCCGCGATTTTGAATACGTGTGAATATCTGGAGAGAGAAAGAGGAGCGGAGATCACCCGTCTGGCTGTCAATGAGGATGGAGTTGTGGATCTGGGTGAGCTGGAAGCTTCGATCCGCCCGGACACAATTCTTATTTCCGTGATGACGGCCAACAATGAGATCGGGACGATTGAACCGATCCGGCAGATCGGCGAAATCGCCCGGCGGCACGACGTGCTCTTTCATACCGACGCGGTACAGGCGTTCGGGCAGATTCCGCTTCATGCGGATGAGCTGAACATCGACATGCTGAGCGCGAGCGCACATAAATTCAACGGACCCAAGGGAGCGGGCTTTTTGTACATACGAAAGGGAGTCGGGATCCGCTCGTTTTTGCACGGTGGTGCGCAGGAGCACAACCGTCGCGCCGGCACGGAAAATGTGCCGGGTATCGTCGGACTCGGAGCAGCGGCGAAGAAGGCGGAAGAAAATCTTGCCCGGAAGATGGAGAAGGAAACGCGGCTGCGGGATTATCTGATTCGAAGAATCCGGGAAGAGGTGCCTAACGTGAAATTGAACGGACCGGATCCCGCAGTCGCTAGGGCAGGGCGGCTTCCGAACAACGTCAATTTCAGCTTTGAATTCGTGGAAGGTGAGTCGCTGCTGATCATGCTGGATATGCGGCAGATCTGCGCATCCAGCGGTTCTGCCTGCTCATCCGGGTCTCTGAGCCCGTCTCATGTACTCAAGGCGATCGGGCTTTCCGACAGCCTGGCGCACGGAGCCCTGCGTCTGACGCTGTCCGCGGAGACGACAAAGGAAGAGCTTGATACGACCGTGGAGGCAATCCGGGGGATCGTGGAGAGGCTTCGCGGCATGTCTCCGAGATATGAGGCTTACAGGAAGGGAACCCTGCAGGCGGAGACGGGCTCATCTGCGTTTTGAAAAGCTAATACAATAACGGGATCTGGGAGAAAATGAACGATAAAAAAACAGTAGTAGTTGGTATGTCGGGCGGTGTGGATTCCTCCACTGCGGCATATCTTCTGAAGGAACAGGGATACCATGTAATCGGAGTGACGATGCAGATCTGGCAGGAGGAGCAGGAATGCCGGATGCAGGCGGAGGGCGGGTGCTGCGGGATCAGCGCCGTCGAGGACGCCAGAAGAGTGGCGGAGGTTCTCGGCATTCCGTATTATGTCATGAATTTCAGAGATGTATTTCAGGAAAAGGTGATCGATTACTTTACCGCGGAATACCTGGCAGGAAGAACGCCGAATCCGTGTATCGCCTGCAACCGCTATGTGAAGTGGGAGGCGCTTCTGAAGCGCAGCCTGGAGATCGGGGCGGACTATATCGCCACCGGTCACTACGCAAGAATCCGCCGACTGGAAAACGGAAGATACGCGATTGCGAACTCTGTAACCGCGGCGAAGGATCAGACCTACGCACTTTATGGACTGACGCAGGAACAGCTTTCCCGGACTCTCATGCCGATCGGCGATTACAGCAAGCCTGAGGTTCGGGAAATCGCCGAGAAAGCAGGCCTTCCGGTGGCGCATAAGCATGACAGCCAGGAAATCTGTTTTGTGCCGGACGGCGACTATGCTTCCTTTATCGAAAGAGATACCGGGAAAAAAATGCCGGAAGGTAATTTTGTAACGAAAGACGGAAAAATTCTGGGACGTCATCGCGGGATTACCCATTACACCATTGGCCAGAGAAGAGGACTGGACCTTCCGATGGGGGAGAGGGTGTTCGTGACCGAAATCAGACCGGATACAAACGAAGTCGTCATCGGCGCAGGCAGCGATGTTTATACAGACACGCTCAAGGCAGATCATCTGACATTTATGGGAATCGAAGATCTGCCGCTTGGAGAAGAAGAACATTTTCTTGCGAAAATCCGGTACAATCACAGGGGAACCGGCTGCATTGTGAAAAGGACAGGAGAGGATGAGATCACCTGCACGTTTGACGAGCCGGTTCGCGCGGTCACACCGGGGCAGGCGCTTGTCTATTATCGGGATGGGTATGTCGCGGGAGGCGGCATCATCAGAAAATAAAAACACATCCGGGGGATTTGAACGGATACCCGCGTTTTCCGGATAAATCCGGGGAAGGCGGCAAAAGAAATGAGGTAAGACCGGCAAAAGTACTTGAATTTTAGAGGCTTATTCGTTATTATATATCCGAGGTTGTTAAACTTTAAACATAACAAACAACATTTTGTTAGGAGGAAATTTAGTTATGGCAGTAAGAGTTGCGATTAATGGTTTTGGTCGTATTGGCCGTCTTGCATTCCGTCAGATGTTCCAGGCAGAGGGATATGAGGTTGTTGCAATCAACGATCTTACCAGCCCGGAGATGCTCGCATACCTTCTGAAATATGATACAACACATGGCCGTTACAACGGAACGGTAGAAGCAGCAGATAACGCAATTATCGTAAACGGCAAGAAGATCACCATCTATGCCGAGAAGAATGCTGCAGACCTTCCTTGGAAAGAGCTTGATATCGATGTAGTTCTGGAGTGCACAGGTTTCTACACCTCCAAAGAGAAATCCATGGCACACATCCAGGCAGGTGCAAAGCACGTTGTTATCTCCGCACCGGCTGGAAACGATCTGAAGACCATCGTTTACAACGTAAACCACAAGACAATCACAGCTGATGATCAGATCATCTCCGCTGCATCCTGCACAACTAACTGCCTCGCTCCTATGGCTAAGGCTCTGAACGACCTTGCTCCGATCGAGTCCGGATTCATGACCACGGTTCATGCTTACACCGGTGATCAGATGATCCTTGACGGACCGCAGAGAAAGGGCAACCTTCGCAGATCCAGAGCAGGCGCTCAGAACATCGTTCCGGCATCTTCAGGTGCTGCAAAGGCAATCGGAAGCGTTCTTCCGGAGCTGAACGGCAAGCTAAACGGTGCTGCACAGCGTGTTCCGGTAGCTACCGGTTCCACCACAATCCTTGACGCTGTAGTTAATGCTGAGGTTACTGCAGAGCAGGTTAATGCTCAGATGAAAGCAGAGGAGACCGAGTCCTTCGAGTACAACACCGACGAGATCGTATCCTCCGATATCATCAACAGCACCGCTGGTTCCATCTTCGACGCTACCCAGACAAAGGTTCTTCCGATGGGCAACGGCAAGACTCTGGTACAGGTAGTTTCCTGGTACGACAATGAGAATTCCTACACAAGCCAGATGGTTCGTACAATCAAATACTTCGGTTCTCTTCTGAACAAGTAATTGTACTGACAGAATCTGACGCAAAGGAATCATGGGAAGGGCTTTTCATAAATCTTCCCGTGTAATATGCGTAAGACCTGAACGGGTCCGGTCTATAAAGGACCGGACCCGTTTACTGTATAAGTCCAGTCGCATGACAGAGACGGACTGCACACCTGTAGGGTGTGT
>OMUU01000176.1 GCA_900314295.1 uncultured Lachnospiraceae bacterium
GCGGATGTGGCTCACTGCTCGCGCATATTCGGATTTCGCGCGTTCGCGCTTCATCCTCATACCTGTTGCCTTCGAATTCGCATCCGGCCTCTTACGCGCGCTTCGCGTGCGACGATACCTTCTGCGTTTTTGAAGAGCTTATACGGTAAAAAAATCCACGTGATACATAGGATTATTTTCATGCATCATACATGAAAACTATCTGACTATGTTTCACGTGGAACATTTTTTATAACGGTTTTTTAGTAGGTGTACCGGCCTTCCTTGGATATGTGGCAGGTGTATGTTTGATTTTTTTTATATCTATTAAGGTCCGTTCTATGGTTGCATCATCTGAACTGGTTGCCATTACGAATTTATCGGTTGCTTCTATTTTTCCCCCGAGCAAGTTTATTGCTTTCTTTGATGTTTCTATCTCTTCTTCTGCTTTGTTCGATTTGTAAGCGATGAAATCACCATTTACCTTTACGAGTGGAAGGCAATATTCGCTAAGTGGCGAAAGATTGGCGACCGCACGCGATACTGCTATATCGTATTGTTCTCTGTGCATTGCATCTCTTCCGATGTCTTCTGCTCTCCCCTGAAAGGCTGTGACGTTATCCAATCCCAATTGTTCAATCAAGGTGTTCAGATACCTCACTCTTTTCATGAGTGAATCTGCCAACACAAAGCGAACATTCGGAAAAGCAATTGCGAGCGGTATTCCCGGAAATCCGGCTCCTGTACCCATGTCTATCACTTTCAGATTTTCTTCAGAAGAAAATCTTTCTCTGATGTTTTTCAGTCTGACAAGAGACAAGCTGTCGATAAAATGTTTGGTGATCACTTCGTCGTATTCTGTGATTGCCGTGAGATTCATCACCTTATTCGTATCGACAAGCATCTCATAGGTCACAATAAACTTCTGAATCTGGTCGTCTGACAACGAGAGATTGATCTGATCTAATTCTTTTCTAAATCTCTCTGTCGGATATTCATGATCATGTAATTCAATTATATTCTTCATTTTTATTCCCGTATTGAATACCTGTAATTACAACGAATGGTATATAACAGTTGAATGATGTGTAGTGCTGTTAAATATGTGAAAAAGTAAAATGGTGTGCAGCACTACAAAAAAGTAAAACACAAAAGTGATATGCAGCACCGCAAAAAGTAAAACACAGAAGTGATATGCAGCACCGCAAAAATTCTAAACCAGCGAAATAGTATGTGTCGTTATTTATTATATGGGTGCTTGCTTTCCAGATATACCATAAGCACAGATATATCGGAAGGCGATACCCCCGAGATTCTGGATGCTTGTCCAATATTTATCGGGCGATATTTTTCCAGCTTCTGCCGTGCTTCTATTCTGAGACTTGGAACCTCTTCATAATTGATATCATCCGGAATCTTCCGGGATTCCTTCTTTCGGAACTGTTCCACCTGCTTCATCTGTCTCTTGATGTAGCCTTCATATTTGATATTGATATTGACCTGCTCCCCAACATCTTCCGGAAGATCTGGTCGATTCCTATCAATCTCAGAAAGTTTTTTGTAGTTAAGCTCAGGACGACGAATGAGCTCCGCTATCGAGCAACTGCTTTTCAGCTCTGTCGAATCATTGTTTCGAAGGAAATCCTGTACTTCCTTCGATTGTCCTACAAAAGTATTCGTAACTCTTTTTATTTCGTCATCAATATCCTTTTGCTTTTTCAATGTCTTTTCATATTCTTCATCGCTGATCAATCCAACCCGGTGGCCATACTTTCTCAACCGAAGATCCGCGTTGTCCTGACGAAGAAGGAGCCGGTACTCGGCACGACTTGTCATCATCCGATATGGTTCAAAAGTCTGCTTTGTACAGAGATCATCGACGAGCACTCCGATATAAGCATCTGACCGACCAAGAATCAACGGCTCCTGTTTCTTAACCTCCATAGCCGCATTTATTCCTGCGTACAGTCCCTGTGCTGCAGCCTCTTCATATCCGGAGCTTCCGTTGAACTGACCGCCGGAAAAAAGTCCATGTATTTTTTTGAATTCAAACGTGGGCTTCAGCTGTACCGGGTTGATGCAATCGTACTCAATGGCATAAGCGTTCCGTACAATTTTTGCATGTTCCAGACCGGGAACTGTGCGATACATCGCATCCTGTACATCTTCCGGCATCGAACTGGACATACCGTCTACATACATTTCGTTTGTATATTTTCCCTCCGGTTCTATGAAAACCTGATGGCTGTTCTTGTCCGCGAATTTTACCACCTTATCCTCAATCGACGGACAGTATCTCGGGCCGGTCGCATGTATTTTTCCTGAATACAGAGGCGAACGATCCAGATTTTTTCGAATGATTTCATGTGTTTTCTCATTTGTATGAGTCAGCCAGCAGGATTCCTGCTCAATCTGAACATCAGCCGGGTCGGTCGAGAAGGAAAACGGGATGACCGGGTCATCGCCCTTCTGCTCTTCCATCTTTGAAAAATCAATGGTTCGTTTATCAATCCGGGCAGGCGTTCCTGTTTTGAAACGAAACATTTCAATTCCATTCGCTTTCAAAGAATCCGTCAGATGCGTCGCAGACTGCAATCCATTGGGACCAGTATAATTCACTGTATCTCCGTACAGACATCGTGCATTCAGATATACACCGGTGCAAAGTACAACTGCTTTACTGTGATAAATTCCGCCGGAAAACGTCCGAACCCCCTTGCAGATACCATCTTCAACGATTAACTCGGAAACCTCTGCCTGCTTAATGGTCAGATGATCCTGATTTTCCAGCACACGTCTCATACTTCTGCTGTATTCGCTTTTATCCGCCTGTGCCCTGAGAGAATGAACGGCAGGTCCCTTCGATTTGTTCAACATCTTGGACTGGATAAAGGTCCGGTCGATATTTTTTCCCATTTCACCGCCGAGGGCATCAATCTCTCTCACAAGATGTCCCTTTGACGTTCCGCCGATATTCGGGTTACAAGGCATCATTGCAATGTTATCCGCACTGACGGTGAAAACAATTGTTTCAAGACCAAGTCTGGCACATGCCAGAGAAGCCTCACATCCGGCGTGACCGGCACCTACAACTACAACATCGTAATACTTTTCAATTACAGGCATGATATCTTCCTTAATTCATTCAGATTCCATTTTTCAAGGTTATCAACATTATTCTTCATTTATCCACATAAAAGGCAGCAAATACTTATGTAACATATTATCAACTATATATATTATATTAATGACTATATATTATCTCAATGACTATATATACTATATTATTAATTACATATATTATATTATTATCAATATAATATATCATTAACTGTACATATTATATTATCAATTATATATTACCAATTTCTTCGTTCTGCGCAACTTCGCCACCCTACAGGTATTCAAATTTCACGCATACACACTTCCATAAGCAAAATACAAGTCTCTATGCATGCCGTATCAGATTTTATTTTCCCATACAGAACTTGGCAAAAATTTCATTGACCAGATCTTCTCCCAGTGATTCCCCCGTAATCCGTCCGAGTGCATCTATGGCTCCCATTAAATCGATCGACCAGAAGTCCTCGGGCATTTGATCATCGATACTTTTCATCACATAATTCAGAGAACCTTCCGCATCCTCCAGTGCCTTCTTGTGCCGAACATTGGTGACATATATCTGATCATTGAACTCTATCTTACCATTGAAGAACATTTTTTCAATCTGTTTTTCAAGATCTTCCAGTCCCAGCTTTTCTTTTGCCGAAAGATTCAGAATGACTGGTTCGGATAAGTCTTCCCCATATTTTGCAAGCTCCTCTCTCATCATTTCTTCTGTAACCTCTGAGGAAAGATCACTTTTATTCAAAATAATAATTGATTTCTTATTGCGGATCAGCTTCATGATTTCATAATCATTTTGATCCAGAGGGACAGACCGATCAACCACATACAGGATCAAATCCGCATCCTTTGCCTGATCGATTGCCCGGGTAACGCCAATCTGCTCTATTTTATCGGAGGCGTTTCGGATTCCGGCTGTATCCAGAATTCGAAGCGTGATTCCCCTGATATTGATTTGCTCCTCCAGCACATCTCTGGTCGTACCTGCAATATCTGTGACAATGGCTCTCTCTTCACCAAGCAGGAGATTCAGCAGGGACGATTTCCCGGCATTCGGTTTACCCAGAATCACGGTCTTGATTCCTTCCTGGATCAGCTTTCCGGAATCTGCAGACTCCAGAAGCTTATGAATTTCTTCTCTCTGCTGAACCACTATCCGACGCAGTTGCGGCCCGTATCCATCAAGACTCATATGTTCCGGATCATCCAGTGCAGCTTCAATATGAGCAGTCTCGTATAAAAGACTTTGACGAATCTCCTCTATCTTATCCGAAATAGATCCGGACAACTGCTGCTGTGCGCTTCTCAGAGCATAATCATTCTTTGCAGAGATAATATCCATAACTGCTTCTGCCTGGGAAAGGTCTATTCTTCCGTTAAGGAACGCCCTCTTTGTAAATTCCCCCGGCTCCGCCGGGCGCGCTCCGGCGTGAATAACCGCCTCGAGAACTCTCCGTGTAGCCAGGACTCCCCCATGACAATCAATTTCCACCGTATTTTCGCCCGTGTAGGAATGAGGTGCACGCATAACCATCACGAGCGCCTCATCAATCTTTTCTCCGTGATCCGATATAAAACCATAATGTATGGTGTACTGCTCCTGATCCGTCAGTCTTTTTTCCTTTTTGCCCGTGTAAACGCGGTCGGCAATCGCAAGCGCATCCTCCCCGCTGATCCGGACAATACCGATTCCCGAGGGAGCCATTGCCGTTGAAATTGCTGCGATGGTGTCCTCAAAATTCTCCGTCATATACGGCTTCCTTTCTTTTCGCAAAAAAACACGACGACATTCGCCCTATAACTGCATTTTATCAACATAGAAGGCGAGTTATCAACATAATCTGTGTCAAAAATTACCTTTAAACATTGATGTTCGCGTAAAAAAACCGCATCGAAAGAACATAGGATACTTCCTTCCGGATACCTCCGGCATGTCAGCATGTTCTTCCGATGCGGTGCGCAGATTTCTATATATTGCAGTCCCCTGCCTGTGGAACTTGACCATATTCTGAGTCACACCGAGACAAAACGCGCTGCGCCAATTTCATCTCGTCATTGCGATGCTCTCCCCTCTCGATCAATTGCGAGTGGGGCACCCGATCTACATAATCGATATAATCAGTCTCTGTATCCGCTCTTTTTCAAAGTCACAACAACATGACGATACGGCTCATTTCCCTCGCTGTGTGTCTCTACATATTTGTTGTTCTGCAGTGCGGAGTGGATGATTCTTCTTTCATACGGATTCATCGCTTCCAGAGAAACTGCATGATGACTTCTTCGAACCTTATTTGCAATATTGTTTGCGAGGTTTTCCAATGTCTCCTTGCGGCGCCTGCGATAGTCTTCCGTATCAAGCTTTACGCGGACGTAGTTTTTCTGATCCTTGTTCACCACAAGAGATACCAGGTACTGAAGTGAATCCAATGTCTGTCCTCTCTTGCCGATCAGAATGCCCATGTCATCGCCTTCAAAATCAATGTCAAGGCTTCCTTCTTCCTGGTTATACTCAATTGTGATATTGACAGGAAGCTCCATCGCCTTGAAGATTCCGTCCAGGAATTTGGATGCAGAAGCCTTCATTGTGACAATCTCTTCCGCCGTTCTCTCTACCGGAACCTCTTTCTTTTCCGAAGCCTTTGATTCTGGCTTATTCTCGCGCTCTGACTTTTTCTCTGATTTTTTCACACCAGAAATCTCTTCCGATGAAGTTTTTTTCTCTTCTTTTCTATTGTCCGCAGAAGCTTCTTCCGAAACCTTACGCTGAACAGAGGTTCTTACTTCCTGATTTTTGATTTTCTCAGCTTTCACAGTCTCTGCTTTTTTCTCTGATGCATTATCTGTTAAAGTATTTTCGGATTTATGATCTGATCCCTTTTCTTTTTTCCGGCGCACCTGAATCACTGCCGGCTTACTGCCGATTCCAAGGAAACCTGAACTGCCTTCGCTGATAACCTGGATTTCCAGCTGATCACTGGAGAGTCCCAGCTCAATACATGCTTTTGTAATGGCGTCATCCACGGTTTTGGCAGATACTTCCAAAAAATCCATGTTCATGCCTCCCGTAATTTTCCGTTCTATCTATTCGTTATTTTCTTC
The DNA here is from genome assembly GCA_900314295.1 of uncultured Lachnospiraceae bacterium. Taxonomy (GTDB): domain Bacteria; phylum Bacillota; class Clostridia; order Lachnospirales; family Lachnospiraceae; genus Bilifractor. The sequence continues at coordinate 6,205 of OMUU01000176.1, forward strand.
CGTTTCCCTTTTTCTCATCAAAGCTCTTAACCCAGTTTGCCTTCGCAGTGATGCTGTCCGGATTCAAGTCCTTCGCATCCTTATAAAACTGAGAAGAATCAATATCACGTCCGTTCGACTTTGCATTCTGTATCCGCTTCACATTTGTGCGCGCATTCTGAGTGACGTTGGAGACGTAATCCTTGCTCTTTTCTTTTTTCTTCTCTGCTTTGGCAGCCTGCTTTTCTATCATCTCATTGACATCAATCGCACCGATTCTCCGGTTGATGATTACCTGCTGAATGGCACGAATAACCGCACCCGCAATCCAGTAAATACCGATACCCATGCTGAACGTAACGCAGATAACAGCGGAGAAAATCGGCATAATGGTATTCATGCTGTTCATCTGACGCGCCATTGCGTTATCGGTATCTGTGCTCTGCTGCGGCATCAGCTTCATATTCAGCCACTGCGTGAACCATGCGAGTACCGGAACCAGGATGCCCGCGATCAATGCGCCTACGATTGCAACTGTCGCCGTTCCTCCGGCGATATTGCTGAATCCCGACTTGATGGCATCCCATGGTGTCTCTGAAATGTTGATTCCCAGGAAATTGTTGATTCTTGCAGATTGAGCCGCAACACCGGCCATCTGATCCTTAAACGATGCAAACTGCTTGATACCCTCAAGCTTCTCCCACTGAGACGGTTTCATCACATACATCAAGTCGATGATCCGGTTTACGGTATAATCACCTTTTCCATACACACGAATCTTATTGTTTGTCACAAAATCAGTGATGATTTTCTGATACCCGTCAACCGATGAAATCTTTACGGCCAGACCGTTGAAAATATTCGCAACCCGTGATACATATCCCGGAATATACAGGATAACCTGATACAGCCCGAACAGAATCGGCATCTGAATCAGAAGAGGCAGACAGCTTCCGGTCGGCGATACTCCGTACTTCGAGTACAGCGCCATCGTCTCCTCCTGCATTTTCTGCTGGGAAGCGGTGTCTCTTTTTCCCTGATACTTCTTCTGCAGTTTCTGAAGTTCCGGCTGAATTGCGCTCATGACCTTGGAGCTCTTCTGCTGCTTGATCTGCACCGGTGTCAGACAGAGATAGATGATGATGGTAAAAAATATGATACAAAGACCGATATTCGGAATACCGATTTTGTCGAGAACAAAATAAATTCCATTCATCAGCCATCCGAGCAGCTGCGCGATGTATTTAATCAAGGGCATGCTGGACTTGCTTAATAAAAGTTCCAAATTATGTTCCTCCTGGAATTATCTTTCTGGCTTACGGAACCGGATCAATCCCTCCGTGCGAAAACGGATTACATCTCAGGATTCTCCACGATGCCAGTAAACCACCTTTGACTGCACCATACTTCTCAATTGCTTCAACCGCATACTGAGAGCAGGAGGGAATGTATGGACATCGAACTCCTCCCTTCAACGGTGACAGATATTTCTGATAAAGACGAATCCCCTGTATCATGACATACCTGGGTTTCCTTTTCTGATTCATTCTTTATCCTCCAGTATGTGATGTCTTCTGCCCAGATGATAAAGCGCATCCGAAATTTCCTTCTGTGTACAGTCCTTCGACCCGACTCTGCAGATGACAACCACATCAAAGCCCTTGGAAAAACTTTCCTCTTTCAATCTGTAAGCTTCTCTGACCAGTCTGCACAGATGATGGCGAACCACACTGTTTCCGACTTTCTTGCTGACAGAAATGCCGATTCTGTTCTTTTCCAGATGATTTTCCAGAACATACATGACAAGATATTTATTTGCAGCTGATGTTCCCTGTCTGTAAACCTTCTGAAAATCTGTGTTCTTCTTCAGACTTTCTGAAAACTTCATTTGTATTCCTTTTCAAAAGTATTCTTTCATAAGAAAAGACCACAGAATAAACTGCGGTCTCCGGTCTGCTTCAATCTATGCTTATGCTAATACTTTTCTGCCTTTCGCACGTCTTGCAGCTAAAACTTTTCTTCCGCCCTTTGTAGCCATTCTTGCGCGGAATCCGTGAACTCTTTTATCAACCTTCTTCGGCTGCCATGTCATTTTGCTCATAATTTCTTTCCTCCTTGCTTTCCTCAACATGCCGCTCTCGATTCATGCGGCGAGACAAATCTTTTTTTCTTCCGGATCCGTCAATCATAAAGGTCAGATCCGTGCAGTCACATATCTCTTTCCAGAGAACATCTATTTGATTATATTCATTTGTCCGTATGCCGTCAAGGGGCGTTTTTATAAGAAAAAACGGATTTTATACAAGAATTTTGAATTCGTGACGTTATGTCACCCTCATCTCTCGAACTACGGTTGACGTAAGTTATCCACAAAAATGTTGATAACTTGTGGATAACTAACAAAAATATGGTTCATATTTCTGTAAAATTTTTGTAATTAGTTTTATTTATGCGGTTTTTTCAGCGTG
>OMUU01000009.1 GCA_900314295.1 uncultured Lachnospiraceae bacterium
CTCGCTATCGCGACGCCCGCCGCACACGATTCCTTCGCATTCGGCTGCGGCTCACTGTTCGCATAAATATTAAAAGCCCTTCGAATTCTCCATGTTACAGAATCCTCGGGGCTTTCTTTCATTTTCTTATTTTTTTAAATATATTGTCCGAATACACCGGATTACTCTTGGATTAATATTATGTAAACACTCTTATATATCCCCATCCATCCGAATAATCTGTCCCATGTAAATCATCTCCCCGGAATGCATGACAATCCGCTGATGCTCCAGATCAATTTTTTCCACTCGTCCTTTTACGTTCTGATACGATCCGCCTTCTTTTCGCTGATCCGGCAAAAAATAAGTGACTGACACCTCCGGCAGAGGTTCTTTCCCCTGCTCCATCATCTCTTCGAGTACCTGAAGCTTACGGTCTATCTCTACAATTTCACTCTCGGAGAGGGTAACTCTGTCATCCGTCTGCCGTGCCGTCTCCTCAATTACCTCGTCATATCCGGTGAGTGCGGCAAAAGGAGCAAACTGCGCCGCCCGCTGGAGGAGCGGCATCGGGACATGGTGGTGCGACACCGGGTGGGGAAGATTCACGATATCCTCATACGGAAACTCTGTTTTTATTATTTCTCTGTTTTTCCGGACCGTTCCGTCAATTTTCTTGTCGTTCATTTCCTGTCCCCTTCGATTCGACGAATACCTCCGCTTATGCCTTGTGCCAACCGGTCCGACGAATACCTGTGCATATGCCTTGTGCCCGCCAGTCCGACGAATACCTGCACTTATGCCTTATGGCCGCCGATCTGCTTTGACCTCTCCAGGCCGGTCGCTCCTTCCTGCAGATTCAGGCCGCGGACGACCGCATTGCTTCCAAAGCGTTCACGGATCGAGAGCATAGCCTCCTGCATACGTCTCTCCTTCTCTAGCTTCTTTTTTTCCTCTGCCTTCTTCTCCTCAAGAAAATGATAGTCCGTAAAAAGATCCAACTGCTCATAGCTTGTGTCCGGCACTTCATCCTCCGGGATCACATGCTCCAGAGATATGGTTATCCTTCGTATTAACAGGTCCGGGTCGACCGTCCGTCTGTAAATTGTCATTACCGCTCGCGTAATCTCGCGTCCCGAAGAAGTAGCCCCGGAAAGCTTTTCCGAGCCATGCGCATGCTTCGGAATGCTGCGTCCATAGTGATCCCGTTTTATCGTCCCGCGGTATTTTTTCCGAATTTCCGGATCTGTCAGGCTCTCCCTGTCATACCCGATCGTCAGCGTCACCTGATCGGTTACTATTTTTTTCTCGACGAGATCCAACGCCGCGGCATCCGCCATCTCCTGTACCACGACGGCCGCCTTCTCGAAGCTATAGGGCGACATCAGAACCTGCCCGGAACTGACAGAATTGCTCTCCGGCCTGTATTTTTTGATCTGATCTATGGTACATGGTTCATAGCCCCAGGCATGATCAATCAAAAGCTCCGCATTAACACCGAAAAGCTTATATAGCAGCTCCTCATTACAAAAATCATTTTCTCTGCCGATCGAAGAGCGTGCGACATCTCCCATCGTATACATACCGTATTCTTCGAGCTTTTTCGCATAGCCGCGTCCGACTCTCCAAAAATCGGTCAGCGGGCGGTGTGTCCACAGCTGTCTGCGGTAGCTCATTTCATCCAGTTCCGCAATCCGCACGCCATCCTCGTCCGCCTCCGCATGCTTCGCAACGATATCCATCGCAATCTTTGCCAGATAGAGATTGGTCCCGATTCCCGCCGTCGCCGTTATCCCGGTCTCTTTGAGCACCTCCCGGATCATGGTGATCGCCAGCTCATGTGCCGTCATTCCGTAGGTCCGCAGATAATCCGTCACATCGATAAAGACCTCGTCAATCGAATAAACATGAATATCCTCCGGTGCGATATATTTAAGGTAGATTCGATAAATCCTCGCACTGTACTTCATATAATATGCCATCCGCGGAACTGCCGCGATATAGGACACCTCTAGAGACGGGTCCCGTTGTAATTCCTCTGCGTCAGACGAAATGCCCGTAAAAACCCCGCCCGGTGCCTTTCGTAGCCGCGCCCGATTTACCTCGCCGATCCGCTGTACAACTTCAAAGAGTCTCGCACGCCCCGGTATCCCATAAGCTTTCAGCGCGGGAGATACCGCGAGACAGATCGTCTTTTCCGTGCGGGACACATCAGCGACCACAAGATTTGTTGTGAGCGGATCCAGCCCGCGCTCCCGGCACTCCACCGATGCGTAAAACGATTTTAAATCTATCGCTATATAGGTACGTTCCATCCTCTTTCACCCACTTGTCGATCGTGATTCTTTGATCTGGTCAATCGCCGCACACTCGTGACTTACGTCATACGTTACGTGGGCTTTTATGTTCTCATATCCTTAATTCCTCAATACCCTCTGTCTTTATTCACAAGATGTATCAATGGCCTGCCGTTCAGATAATTCTCCAGATCTTCACAAAACATCTCTACACTCTTTTCACGGGTATAATCCAGCGTCATCTGTCCGGCACAGTGAGGCGTCAGCAGAAGATTTTTCGTCGTGCGCAACGGACTGTCACCCGGCACAGGCTCCGTCTGCATGACATCCAGAGCCGCTCCTGCCAGTTTTTCCGCATTCAGTGCATCCGTCAGAGCCACCTCATCAATCGCACTTCCTCTTCCTACATTGATTACAAAAGCGCTTTCCGGCAGAAGGGCTATCCTCTCCCTGTTCAAAATTCCAATCGTCTCCGGTGTCTCCGGAAGGCTCATCACGAGAAGATCTGTCCGCGGAAGCACAGTATCCAGGTCTTTCACCTGCAGAACCTGATCAAATTCCGACGCCTGCCTTCCACTGCGGCTCACCCCTGTGACCGATATTGGTTCAAAGTTTTTCACACGCTTCGCAAACGTGCGGCCGATATCACCGGTTCCGAGAACCGTAATGCGGCTGCCGCAGAGAGAATGCATGGGAATATTATGATGCCAGCCGCTTACCGTGGTGTCCTGCATGATTTTCTCATACGCCTCAAAACGACGCATCATGATCAGCGCAGTCATAATGATATGCTCGGAAATCGACACTCCGTATGCTCCTGAGGAGTGCGACAACAGACAGGAACGGTTCGGAAGAACGCCATCACGGAGATAGTGATTGAC
>OMUU01000046.1 GCA_900314295.1 uncultured Lachnospiraceae bacterium
CGCTCGCCGCACACGAATCCTTCGCATTCGGCTGCGGCTCACTGTTCGCGTAAATAATCGGAAGCTGCCCAGCCGGTCCAAATCCTCCGGCAGGGCGGCTTTTTTCTCAGCTTGTTCAGTGGCAGAAAATCTCTTCGTTTCTCCCGCATTATTATATGCACTTCCCACACAAGCTGACTCTGTATCCCGCTGTATCCCGCCGCAGGAAGGAGGGCTTCTATGGCATCCAAAAAAATATCACCCGATTCCATTCGGAATCTGAAGGGAATCGGAGAAAAATCAGAGGAACTGTTTCACCGGCTCGGAATTTTCACGACCGACGATCTTCTTCATTATTATCCCAGAGATTATGATGCATTCGAAGAGCCCGTTTCCATCGGACAGATACAGGTCGGTCAAAAGAATGCCGTCATCGGAAGAATCACGAAAAAGCCAACCATAAAAAGCTTCGGCGGCAATTCCATTACAATGGTTTATCTGAAGGACGCAGACGCCTCTCTTCAGGTGAACTGGTTTCACATGCCTTTCCTGGCATCCACCCTCAAGCCGGGTATGGTTTACGTTTTCCGAGGACTGGTTTCGGAAAAAAACGGCCGTAGAATCATGGAACAACCCGCGCTGTATACCCCCGCCGCCTACGATTCCCTGAAAGGACAGCTTCTGCCCGTCTATTCTCTGACCAAGGGGCTCACAAACCAGGCGCTCCGAAAGGCGGAAGCGCAGCTGCTTCAGACTCGGGAAATTCTGCCCGAAATTCTTCCGGATGAAATCCGGACGCCCCTCGGTCTGGCGGAGATAAACTTTGCCCTCAGCCAGATCCATTTTCCGGATTCCCGCCAGAATCTTCTCAACGCACGGAACCGTCTCAGCTTTGACGAGTTTTTTTTCTTCCTTCTCGGCGTCTCCCGGATGAAGGCGCAGGCCCATGATAAGGTCAATCATTTTCCGATGAAAACCGTCTGGAAAACAGAGGAGGTCATAGAATCACTCCCGTACCGGCTTACAAACGCTCAGCAGCAGGTCTGGGGCGAGCTGGAGAGGGATCTGGCATCAGACCATCTCATGAGCCGCCTCATCCAGGGCGACGTCGGAAGCGGAAAGACCATTCTCGCCTTCCTCGCAATGATCATGTCGTACGAAAACGGCTATCAGAGTGCGATCATGGTTCCGACAGAGGTTCTGGCCAGTCAGCACTACGAAGCCCTCCTTTCTCTCCTGGAAAAAAACAACATCACCGACGCCTGTCCGGTCCTGCTTTCCGGAAGCTGTACGGCGAAGGAAAAACGCTCCATCTACGAAAAAATATCCTCCGGGGAGGCGCGAATGATCGTCGGTACCCACGCTTTGATTCAGGAAGCCGTCGTATATAAGAACCTCGGCCTTGTCATCACAGATGAACAGCACCGCTTCGGCGTCCGTCAGCGGATGACGCTGACCGAAAAGGGCTTTCCGCCCAATGTACTGGTCATGAGCGCCACTCCCATTCCCCGCACACTGGCCATGATCCTGTACGGAGACCTGGACATTTCCATCCTGAACGATATGCCCCGGAACCGCCTTCCAATTAAAAACTGCGTCGTCGGGACCTCGTGGCGCGAGAACGCCTACAAATTCATGGAGAAGGAGATTGCCGCCGGACACCAGGTCTATGTCATCTGCCCGATGGTAGAGCCAAACGAGGAACTTGCATGTGAAAATGTAACGGAGTACTCCAAAGCTCTCCGGAAACGCTTTGACGCCTCCATCCGGGTAGAGGCGCTTCACGGCCAGATGAAGCCAAAGCAGAAGCAGGAGATCATGGACGCTTTTGCCGCAAATGAAATTCAGATCCTCGTATCCACAACCGTCGTCGAGGTCGGCGTCAATGTCCCGAACGCCACCGTCATGATGATCGAAAACGCCGAGCGTTTCGGTCTCGCCCAGCTGCACCAGCTCCGGGGAAGAGTCGGGCGGGGCAGTGCCCAATCCTACTGTATCTTTATGCAGGGAGACGGACAAAAAGAAACCTCGAAGCGTCTGAAAATCCTGAATCAATCCAATGACGGCTTCTATATTGCCGAGGAAGATCTCAAGCTTCGCGGCCCCGGCGATCTCTTCGGCGTCAGACAGAGCGGCATCGCCGTTTTCCAGATTGCCGACATATACCGGGATGCCGGTCTGCTCAAGCTCGCAAGCCAGGCTGTCAAAGACCTGCTGTCCATGGACCCGGATCTCGCTCTGCCGCAGAACCGCGAACTGAAAAAGGCACTGGATGGGTATATGCAAAGCACGGAAACATCATCCGCCCTTCCCTCGTAACGATATATCCGTACCCGCTGTCGTCGAAATGCCGACCGAAGCGTTTTATTATCTCCGGGTTATATCAGAATTGCTGATTTTTCCCGGTATTCTTGAAAAACAGTCGGAAAAAGAATAATATAGATAAGAATCGTATTTGACCATTGTATGATTTCACAAGTATCAGTTAAGTCATGATGGAGGAGAGAAAATGGCAGAGGCTAAGAAGACAGCTGCTGTAGTTAAGACCGAAATGAAGAAGACACCGGAAGCAGCGAAGGAAAATGTAGTAGAAAAAGTTGCGGCAAAGGTTGAGAAGAAGGCCGAGAAGGTGGAGCATAAGGTTGAGCAGGCAGCTGCAGAGGTCAGGAAGACAGCCGCTGACATTAAGACCGCGCCGAAGAAGACCGTAGAGGAAATCAAAACAGCAGAGAAGAAACCAGCTGCAAAAAAGCCTTCAAGATCCGCAAAACCGACCGCTCACAAGGCAGCCGCAACAGCCAGGACCGCTGTGAAGAAGGCAGTCACCACGGTAAAGAAGGAGGCGGAGAAGGCCGCCGAAGCAGCAAAGGAAGTGCATGCTGCAGAAGCAAAGCAGACCGTCGTTCTTCAGTACCTCGGAAAAGAGATACCGTACAGCGAGCTTGTTGAACGCGCAGCCGACGCCTGGAAGGCGGCAGGCAGAGACGAAGCCGCTCTGAAAGAGATCAAGGTATACGTAAAGCCGGAAGAGAACAAGGCTTACTACGTTCTCAACGACGGCGAGGAGATCGGCAGCTTCGACATCTGATTTTTTCAGAACCTAAGTAAGACGTTAGAGAGGCTCCCGCAGCAGACTTCTGCACGGCGGCCTCTTTTTTGTGGTAAAATCCCATAATCAAACCGTTAACAGTTGCGAAATGTTTGTGCATTTGTTATAATGTGATCAATGAACGCTTATGTTTAAGCGCGACAACAGGTATAAGTCCGCGCGGCACTTCTCTGCTCTGGAGCCGTCGTGCCGCTGACAGATTTTCAGGCAGTGCAGGAAAGGGAGCATCACATCGCATGAACATTGGAATAATCGCACACAACAGCAAGAAAAGTCTGATCGAAGATTTCTGCATCGCTTACAAGGGGATTCTTGCAAAGCATGAGATTTATGCGACCGGTACAACCGGAAGAAGAATCGAGGAGGTTACGAATCTTCATATTCATAAATTTCTCGCGGGGAGTCTCGGCGGTGACAAGCAGTTTACCGAAATGATCGAAAGAAATGACATGGACATGGTCATTTTCTTTTATAATCCGGCAATCATTGATCCGCGAGAGCCGGATGTCGTCAAGATCATGAAGTGCTGCGATCAATATACCATTCCGATCGCAACGAATATCGCCACTGCAGAAATGCTCATCCTCGGCCTGGACCGCGGTGATCTTGACTGGAGAATTCAATATAAAGAGGCTAAGGAAGAATGAGAGTAATCGCCGGAAAATGCAGAAGTCTTCCGCTGAAGACCCTTCCCGGTAAGGATACGCGCCCGACAACAGACAGGATCAAGGAAACGCTTTTCAACATCCTCCAGAATGATATTCCGGGGTGTCGTTTCCTTGATCTTTTTTCGGGAAGCGGCGCGATCGGGATCGAAGCGCTGAGCCGCGGTGCGGAGAGCTGCTGCTTTGTAGACAAGAGCCGTCAGGCAGTAAAGATCATCAACGACAATCTCCACTTCACAAAGCTGGAGAACCAGGCAACGGTCCTTCAGATGGATGCTATGTCCGCCATCCGGTATCTCGCCGGAAAAGCGCCCTTTGACGTCGTCTTTTTGGACCCGCCCTACCTTCATGATCTCGAGAAGGAAGCTCTCGAGGCGCTCCGGACTTCTTCCTGTGTCACGAAGGACACTCTTTTCGTTGTAGAGGCTTCCATAAAGAACGATTTTTCCTGGCTTGACAATTCGGGATATACATGTATTAAATGGAAGACATACAAAACAAACGAGCACCTTTTCCTGAGGCTCGATACAGCAGGAGAATAGCAGATGGTTATCGCCGTTTATCCGGGCACCTTTGATCCGGTGACCTACGGTCACCTCGATATCATTACCCGCGCGTCCAAATTATACGATAAGCTCATCATCGGGGTTTTGCACAATTCTGCAAAAACTCCGTTGTTTTCATCAAAAGAACGTGTTAATATACTTAAGAAAGCCACGAGTGGGATTCCAAACGTCGAAGTACAGGCATTTGAAGGACTTTCCGTCGATTTTGCGAAACAGTGCCACGCCGGGGTGATCGTTCGCGGTCTCCGGCTCATTACCGACTTTGAATATGAGTTGCAGATGGCGCAGACCAATCGCAAGCTTGCTCCTGACGTCGATACCACTTTTCTCTATACGGCACTTCAGTACTCGTATCTGAGCTCTACAACCGTGAAGGAGGTTGCTTCGTTCGGAGGCGATATCAGTGAGTTTGTTCCGCCCTTTGTGGCAGAGGAGATCCACCGTAAGCTCGGTGACATCCGGCGCCTGCAAGGCGAAGACTGACAGGCCGGTCCGCTTTCCGGCAGAAGTTCAGATCTCTTGAAGAGTGAAATATCCTCCGGCAGAAGTTCAGATCTTTTGAAAAGTGAACTATCCTGATGAATATATTTTCCCGGACAGACTTTGGCAGAATCCGGGACGGCACAGCTGAGGGGCAGTTGCCGGTCATAGCCCGACAGGTGATTCATCCGGGATTCCGATCATACAGGAAAATAGAATAAGGAGTATAAGTAATGAGCAGCAGCAGAATTGAACAGATTATTGAGGAGATTGAAGAATATGTGGAGAACTGCCGGTATCAGCCGCTGTCCACAACCAAGATCATTGTAAATAAAGAGGAACTCGAGGAGCTTCTCCGTGAGCTTCGTCTGAAGACCCCGGACGAAATCAAGCGCTACCAGAAGATCATCGGCAATAAGGATGCGATTCTCGCAGACGCACAGGCAAAGGCGGACAACATTATCGCAGAGGCAGAGAAGAAGGCGCAGGAGCTCACTTCCGAAACCGAAATCATGCAGGCGGCCTACGCACAGGCAAATGAAACAGTAAACCAGGCGAATCAGCAGGCGCAGGATATTCTGGATTCCGCGCAGAACGACGCAAACAACATCCGCTCCAGCGCGATCACCTATACCGACCAGCTTCTCGGAAATATCTCGTCGATTCTCAGCAACGCAATGGCTGAGGTCGGAGAGAAGTACAATGATTTCTCCGGGTCTCTGCAGGGCTATTACGATCTCGTAAATCAGAACAGAAGCGAGCTTGCCCCGATGGAGGACAACAGCTCCGCATCCGGCACCCCGGCCGCTGCCAGCGAAGCCGGTGATCAGACCGCATATGATGATTCCGACGATCTGGATGAGGATGATGACGCCGATTACGAGAATGAAGAGTAAATTTTGAACTTATCGCAGCTCATTCCGGAAGGGGATGGGCTGTTTTTTTACGCAAACCGTGCGTCGCAGCCGAATGCGAAGGATTCCTGTGAGGCGAGCGTCGCGATAGCGAGATAAAACCCGCGCAGCGCGTTTTATCTCGTTGTTATATAACAAAGTGAGGAACTATGGATATCATCATGTGGCATAAGATCCTCAGCCCCTATGTAATGGCTGTGGATGAATTGATTCTGAAGTTTGATTCCCTGCGGAGAGAATTTCAGGAGCAGGGACAGTACTGTCCGATTGAACACGTAACCGGACGCGTCAAGAGCATCTCCAGTATACTTGACAAGATGGCGAAGAAGGATATTCCGCCGGAAAAGATGGAAGAGCAGATCGAGGATATTGCGGGCATCCGCATCATCTGCCAGTTTACCGAGGACATCAGCCGAGTCGCCGGCCTCATCACCAGCCGGACCGACATCGAGCTGGTCGAAATCAAGGACTACATCCGCAATCAGAAGCAAAGCGGCTACCGCAGTTATCATATGGTCGTCCACTATGAGGTAAATACCATCAATGGACCGAAGAAGGTTCTGGTCGAAATCCAGATCCGCACCATGGCCATGGATTTCTGGGCCACGACCGAGCATTCGCTCCAGTACAAGTACAAGGGAAAAATCCCGGAGCGGGTGGGCAGCCGTCTCTCCAACGCCGCAGACGCCATCATCTCTCTCGACAGCGAGATGTCGTCGGTCCGGGACGAGATCATGGACGCACAGCTTTCCTCCAAGCTTCGCTACAATCTGGTCGAGGATATCGTCAACACCATCGAGAGTCTCTATCGCATGACCTCCAAGCGGGAGGTAGAGAAAATCCAGGAGGAATTCTACCGTATTTACCAGTCCGGTGACGTGGAAGAGCTCGTCCGCTATCATCGTCAGCTCGATCTCATCGCCCAGGCTTATCACGCGCAGAAGAACCGCGTCGATGAGGGCATCAAAATCAGCGAAGAATAAAAGGAGAGAAAGAATTGAAAGTAGAAAAGGGCCAGTACGGCTATATCCGACATGAAAAGGTTAAAAGAGTTCTGCGAACGATTGTAGCATTCGCCATCGATTTTGCCATCTTTGCGTTCGGTCTGATCATGAATAACGGCAGTCGTCTCAACATATACTCTATCATTGCCGCCGTCGGCTGCATTCCCGCGGCGATGTCCATGGTGGGAATGATTATGATGCTTCTGAGAAAGCCTATGGATCCGGATCTCCACACGGAAACGGAACGCCACGCCGGTTCTCTGCTCATGTTGTATGAGCTCTACCTGACCACCCGTGACCAGAATCTTTTCATCGATGCCGCAGCCGTCTGCGGAGAATACATCACCGCCTATACACATGAGGACGTTGCGCCCGGCGCGCTCCAGTTCATGGAGGGGCATATCCGGAAATCGGTCCTGCAGAGCGGATACAAGGTCACTGTCAAGATTTTCTCCAATCGCAAGAACTTCCTGGACCGCATCGATCAGATGCGGGAGAAACAGGAGGAATACCGCATGGACCGCGACGAGGAGGTTGCGGCCGTTCTCCGGCAGCTCGCCCTCTGATACCGGGAGGAACCTGCTTTCATTTTTGGAGGAGAGGTACGAATGATTCAAATCACCATTGACACCGAAACTGCTTCCCAGCGTCTGGATAAATTTCTCAGGAGATATCTTCCGGAGGCGGGAAGCGGTTTTCTCTATAAACAGCTTCGAAAAAAAAACATCACTCTGAACGATGCAAAAGCTTCCGGAAAAGAGCTTCTGAGAGAGGGAGATCTGGTCAAAATCTTCTTCTCAGAGGAAACACTTCGGAAATTTTCCGGCAGGGAAGCGTTCCCGCAAAGCCCGCCTGTCCCCAAAAGCGGCATGACAGTCCCGGTTCTTAAGCCAGCAGACATCCTGTTTGAGGATTCCCATGTGCTGATACTGAACAAGAAACCCGGAATCCTCTCCCAGAAGGCATCCCCGGATGACGTCTCCCTGGTAGAGATGATCCAGACATACCTGACCACAAAAGGAGAGATCACAGAGGAGAGTCTCCGCCTTTTCCGTCCTTCCGTCGTCAACCGGATCGACCGCAACACGAGCGGAATTGTGCTTGCCGCCAAGACGCTCGCCTCCGCCCGGGAGCTCTCTGAAATCCTGCGGAACCGCTCCATACACAAGTATTACTACGCTCTGACAGAGGGCGAAATATTGGAACCCGCCCGTATCTCCGCACGGCTCACGAAGGATCCCCGCTCCAACCGGGTGACCGTCAGTGACAGCGTGCCGGGAAATCAGAGCAATCCAACGGACCTTGACGGCAACCTGCAGGTCACCGGCGAATATATCGAGACAGAATACACACCGGAGGAGCACTTCCGGACAAAGGATCCGGACGGACGTCCCGCCTCCTTTACTTTATTAAAGGTTAATCTGATCACCGGAAAAACACATCAGATCCGCAGCCACCTTGCTTTTATTGGACATCCGATCATTGGTGATGTAAAATATGGTCTCAGAAATCGGAACGAGCAATTCCGCAAGAGCTTCGGCCTTCGCCGGCAGTTCCTTCACGCAGCAGAGCTTGTATTTCCCTCCATGGACGGCATTCTGTCGGATCTTTCGGGGCGAAGCTTTGATGCTCCCCTGCCGGGCGACCTGAGGGTCACCCTGGAAAAGCTCAGAACCTGCAGCCGTCTGTGACGTTACCACAAGCATCATACCGGATTTCACGTCTGCAGCCGCCGCTTCACCACGACATCATCTTATACAACAGGAAAGAAGAATCTATGAACAACAAACCCGATACCCATTCCACAGACAACCGACCGGAAGAGCCGGACGAAAAAACGCCGGTAACCACCCCGGACGACCGGAAGGAGAGCATCCGGAAGGATATTCTGGACTATGTAAAGATCATTGCGATCGTACTGATTGTAATGTTTGTGCTCCAGAAATTCATTATCGTCAATGCGCGGATTCCTTCCGCGTCAATGGAGCCGACCATCATGACGAACGACCAGATCTTCGGCAACCGACTCGCCTACCTGAACAGCAACCCGAAGCGATATGACATCGTCATCTTCCGGTATCCGGACGACGAGTCCCGGCTCTTCATCAAGAGAGTCATCGGCCTTCCGGGAGAGACCGTCGATATTCGAAACGGAGATGTTTACATCAATGGAAACCAGACGCCGTTAGACGACAGCTTCTGCGCCTTACCGGACTCTACTGACACGGGTGATCTGACCTTTCCCCTCACCGTTCCGGATGACAGCTATTTCATGCTGGGTGATAACCGGGTCTACTCCAAGGATTCCCGTTACTGGCAAAACCCATTTGTCAAGAAAGAGAAAATCCTTGGCAAGGCTATCTTCCGTTACTGGCCGCTGAACAAAATCTCCGTGATCAACAGCAAGGAGTCCGATTACTATGATCCGGCCGCAGACGCAGCGAGCGCATTTGCGGATACCGACACGTCATTCCCGGGATTCCCGACCTCGTATCCCATGTCCGCATTCGGATTCTGAGGTATCTGTGCTATGGCAACCTGGAATTCGAGAGGCCTCCGGGGATCCACCCTGGAGGACATGATTAACCGCACCAATGACCAGTACCGCGAACAGGGGCTTGCACTGATCCAGAAAATCCCCACCCCGATCACCCCGGTTCGAATGGACAAGGAGACCCGACGTATCACTCTGGCGTATTTTGACCAGAAGAGTACCATCGACTATATCGGAGCCGTGCAGGGCATTCCCGTCTGCTTTGATGCCAAGGAATGCAAGACCGATACCTTCCCGCTCGCAAATATCCATCCGCATCAGATCCGTTTCATGGCCGATTTTGAAAAGCAGAATGGAATTTCCTTTCTTCTTATTTTCTACTCCTCGCGGGACGAATACTATTACCTTCGCTACGAAGAATTGCTGCGATTCTGGAATCGCATGGAAGCAGGCGGTCTGAAGCGTTTTCACTATGAAGAGCTTACGCCTGCTTTTTTTCTCCGGAAAAGAGCCGGTGTTCTGGTTCCTTACCTGGACGGGATCCAAAGAGATCTGTCTCTTCGGGACGAGGAAGCCGGCGCAGAAAAAGCCGGTGCAGAAGAAAACTCCGGGTGGACTTAAAACCCCTTAGCCCCACAGCAGATTCCTGTTCCTCTGTTACTGTTCACGCACCATCTGAAACGGCAAAGATTTTACAGTACCTTTGCCTGAGCATTACTGGCTGTTAAAAGTTTTATCCGTAAATTCTTCAAAAAGTGGATAGCGAGGACTGTTTGACGAAGGCGCTCGCGCCTGAGGAGTTCCGCAGCTCAAAAAAACAGGATAAAACTTTGTTACAGCCAGTTTGCGAATGGCAACAGGACTGTA
>OMUU01000068.1 GCA_900314295.1 uncultured Lachnospiraceae bacterium
CGTCGCACGTAAGCGGCCGCAAGCGCCCGCTAAGTGCTCATCGCAAAGTCCTCGCAATCCACTTCTTGAAGAATTCACGGATAAAACTTTTAACAGCCAGTAATGCTCAGGCAAAGGTACTGTAAAATCTTAGCCGTTTTAGGTGGCGCGTGAACGGTAACCTTTGGGAGGTAAAGGATGGCGCAGTGGCTGCCGTGTTCGTGAAAAAATACAATTTTCCGGGATGACGTTAAAGAATTGTGCATATTACATTAAATGAGAACGCAAAAAATGTGCAAGTTTTCGGAGCGAAAAACCCCCTGGGGAGGATACTGACGGCAACAGACAAAAGGACTGCCTGCCTCAACGAGGGAGTTGTGCAAACCTGTACAAAAAATGCCGGATTTCGAAAGACGAGAATTCCGGAATAACGGTTTTTTACGTTCACATTGTACAAAAAGCGGCAGTATTGATAACTGGCTTCTATTGATATTTTCCATAGGTGAGTATATAATTGAGACGATTGTGAAAAGAATATCATGCTTGTTTTTTTTTACAGCGATTGATCATTTCAGCGGAGGACTCTCATGCATATTTTAAGAGATGAAAACGGAAATCTGATTCCTCATGGAGCACATGATCACCACGATCATGATCACAGCGCGGCATGCAATGCCGGATGCAGCAGTTGTGAGCCGGAAGGCGGGAAGTGCAAGGATCAGACGTTTGCGTTGCTGAATTATATGGTTCAGCACAATACGCAGCACGCTGCAGAGGCAGAGAAGATGGCCGGGGAACTGGAGAAACAGGGACTGGCGGATGTCGCTGCACAGATCAAAGAAGGCGTCACCGAATATCAGAAGGGCAATATGTACCTGAATATCGCCCTGACACTCTATCAGGAGCATCTGAAGGAGAAGGCAGGCGCCGAGGACTGATACAGAAGACACGGTAAGGGAGTGATAGAAATGTGTCTTGCAACCGTATACAAGGACAATGACAATACCGTAATCATGGAAAATACCGCGCGAATTGATGTGGACGGAGATTTCGTGATTGTAGAGGATATTGTCGGAGAGAAGACCCGGATTCAGGGCAGAATTAAATGGGTGGATCTTGCAGCAAGCAAGGTTATGCTTATCTGCGATTGATGTAGGTAAGAAACGAGGAAAATCAGAATACAGAAACAGGAGGTGTAATCGCCAATGGCACATGTAATTGCCGTTGCGGGCAAGGGCGGTGTCGGAAAAACGACGCTTACGGCACTTTTAATACAGTATCTTTGCAAAAGCGGGAAGGGCCCAGTGCTCGCCGTGGACGCGGACGCAAATTCTAATCTCAATGAGGTCCTGGGAGTCGAAGCACCGCCGACGCTCGGAGAGATTCGCGAAGAAATCAATCACGCGGAAGATTTTGGAAGCAAGCTTCCGTCCGGTATGAGCAAGGCGGAGTACGCGCAGTTCCGTTTGCAGGGCGCGCTTACAGAGGAGGACGACTTCGATCTTCTGGTCATGGGGCGTACCCAGGGCAAGGGCTGCTACTGCTACGTAAATGGACTGCTTCAGACCCAGCTGCAGAAGTTGCAGTCGAATTATCCGTACATTGTTGTTGACAATGAAGCGGGACTCGAGCATATCAGCCGAGGAATCCTGCCCAGCATGGAGACGGCGATTCTGGTCAGCGACTGCTCCAGAAGGGGCGTCCAGGCGGCGGGACGAATTAAGGATCTGATTGCGGAGTGCAAGCTGAATCCGGAGAGAATCGGCTTAATTGTCAATCGTGCCCCGAATGGAAAGCTCAACGAGGGTACGAAGGAAGAAATTGAGAAGCAGGGGCTGGAGCTTTTGGCGGTGGTTCCTGCGGATGATACGGTGTACGAGTTCGATTGCGACGGGAAACCGTCTGTCGATCTCCCGGAGGATTCACCGGTGAGAGCTGCCCTTATGGAGGCAATCAAAAAGCTTGGACTCTGATTGCTTCTGCGATGGAAGAGGCAGCATGATTTTCGAATGCCGGCGCAGAGCAGCAGGAAAATTGCGGCTCTGCGCAGGAGCGGTTCTTTGATGAGGAACCACAGATAAATTTCAAACCATTTTACAATTTTATAAACCTAATTACCCATT
This sequence comes from uncultured Lachnospiraceae bacterium, assembly GCA_900314295.1. GTDB lineage: Bacteria > Bacillota > Clostridia > Lachnospirales > Lachnospiraceae > Bilifractor. The sequence goes on from OMUU01000068.1 coordinate 2,103, forward strand.
ATACTTTTGAGGAGGACAAAAGCATGGCATTCAGACCGTATACGATCGAGGAACTCGAGGCGGCCACCAACAGATTGCTGGAAACTGGGGCAAAGGTAGGAGCGGATTCTTACCAGAGCAGATTAAAGAATCAGACTCCACACTGTGGATTCGGTGAGAAGGGAATCTGCTGCCGGATCTGCCGTATGGGACCCTGCCGTATCACTCCGAAGGCTCCGCGTGGAATCTGCGGCTGCGACGCACACGGAATTGTTGGAAGAAACTTCCTTCGTTTCGTAGCAGGCGGCGCTGCAACCCATTCGGATCACGGCCGTTCGATTTGTGATACTCTGTATCATGCAAAACCGGAAGGCCCGTACACCGTAAAGGATCCGGAGAAGCTGACCCGTATCGCGAAGGAGTGGGGCATTGAGACCGAGGGAAAGGATATCTATGATCTTGCTCACGAAGTAGCATACACGGCAATGGAAGAGTATGGAAAGGTGTTCGGCACACAGAGATGGCTGTCGCGTGCTCCGGAGCACACAAGAGAGCTCTGGCACAAGGCAGAAATCGAGCCGAGAGCGATCGACCGCGAGATCTCCTGTTCCTTGCATATGACCCATATGGGCAACTCTTCCCTTCCGGAAGCCCTGATCCGTCAGTCGCTTCGTGCGGGAATGTCTGACGGCTGGGGCGGATCCATGGCTGGAACAGAGTTCTCAGACGTTCTGTTCGGCACACCGAAGCCGGTAGATACCAGCGCAAACCTTGGCGTAATGGTAGAAGAGAATGTAAACATTGTGGTACATGGCCATGATCCGGCACTTTCCGAGCTTGTCTGCGATTACGCGGAGGATCCGGAGATGATCGAGCTGGCCAAGAGCGTAGGCGCAAAGGGAATCACGGTATCGGGTGTCTGCTGTACCTCCAACGAGGTTGCGATGCGCCGCGGAATTCCGATGGCCGGAAACTTCCTGCAGCAGGAGAATGTTGTTCTGACCGGAGCCTGTGAAGCGATCGTTGTCGATGTTCAGTGTATTTTCCCGGCACTGGGACCGCTGTCCAAATGTTTCCACACAAAGTTCATCACAACCTCTCCGATTGCCAGAATGCCAGATTCCGATTTCATCGAATTTGACGTTGATGACGCGGACAAGCAAGCAAAGCTGATTGTTGAGACGGCTGTTAAGAACTTCAAGAACAGAAAGCCGGAGCTAGTACATATTCCGCAGCTGAAGACAAAGGCTACCGTAGGATATTCCGTTGAGGCGATCAAGAAACAGCTGAATGTCGTTACAAACTCTCAGGTAGATGAGCTGGATACCCTGCAGCCGCTGGTTGACTGCATTACTTCCGGTGTCATCCGCGGATGCGTTGCCATGGTAGGCTGCAACAATCCTCGTGTTCGTCCGGACACCGCTCACATCGGCCTGATGAAGAAGCTGATCGAGAATGATATTCTGATCGTCGCATCCGGATGCTCTGCACAGGCTGCGGCCAGAGTCGGACTTATGGATAAGGAGTCCAGAGAAATCTGCGGAACAGGTCTTAAGACCGTCTGCGAGCTGGCAGATATCCCGCCGGTTCTTCATATGGGATCCTGCGTAGATATCAGCCGTATGTGTGTACTGGTTTCCGATCTTGCAAAACAGGCGGGCTGCAACATTTCCCAGCTTCCGGTAGTCGGCTGCGCGCCGGAGTGGATGTCTGAGAAGGCTGTTTCTATCGGAAACTACGTCGTTGCAACCGGTATTGATACCTTCCTCGGGGTAGAGCCCGGCGTTTCCGGATCGGATCAGGTTACCGATCTTCTGACCGGCGGAATCCGTGACTGGGTAGAGGCTGCGTACACCTTCGAGCCGGATATCGACAAGCTCGGAGATGCGATGATCGCGAGAATCGAGGAGAAGAGAAAAGCGCTCGGAATCTGATATGGTTTGTGACACAAAGCAATCCGTAGCTTATAAATTTGAATTTGGAGGCTTGATTCATGAAGATAGCGATCACCGGAAAAGGCGGTGTCGGAAAAACTACATTTGCGGCGACTCTCGCAAGAATGTATGCGAAGGAAGGCAACGGGGTACTGGCGGTAGATGTAGATCCGGACGCGAACCTTGGACTGGCGCTCGGCTTTTCGGAAGACGAACTCGATCAGATTGTACCGATCACGAAGATGCGTGAGCTGATTAATGAGCGCACGGATCTGGATGAAATAACAAACATGTATAAACTGAATCCGAAGGTGGATGACCTTCCGGATAAGTATGCCAGAGAGAAGAACGGAGTAAAGCTCCTTCTTCTCGGAACGGTGGATACTGCGGGCCGCGGCTGTGTGTGCCCGGAGCATGTTCTGCTCCGGAGGCTGATTCATCATCTGATGCTTCGAAGCAACGATGTGGTAATCATGGATATGGAGGCCGGTCTTGAGCATCTCGCCAGAGGAACCACAAAGGGAATGGATCAGTTTATTGTGGTAATTGAGCCGGGAGCCCGGAGTATTCAGACGTACAAGAATGTGAAACGGCTCGCTGCTCAGCTTGGTATTCATGATGTGAATGTGGTGGCAAATAAAATCCGTGACGAAAAGGATGAGGAATTCATCCACTCCCGTATTCCGGAAGAGAACCTTCTCGGGTTTATTCATTACAATACAGATATCATGGATGCTGACAGACAGGGCTGTTCCCCATACGATTACAGCAGACAGCTCCTTGAAGAAGTTAGTTCTATTAAAGAAAAAATAGATCAAATAAAAAACGCGGAGGTAGAAAAATGACTTTATTTGATGTGATTTTTCAGGGAAATGATGCAGTTTACGGCTTGACAGAAAAAGCAGTAGACGATGCCATCGCAAAGTATGGCGCAGACAAGAAGGTAGGCTTTCCGGGAACCGCATACAGCATTCCCTGCTATTATGCGGTAACCGGCACGAAGGTGGGAACACTTGGAGAACTGAAGGATGCTCTTGCAGTTGTGAAAACACTGATGACAAGAGAAGCAAAGCTGAATGACGCGCTGATGTCCGGCGTTGCGACAGCTCTTCTTGCAGAGTTCATCGAGGTTCTCAAGTATATCGACAATGACACGCCGTATGAGGCTCCTTATACAGGACATCTTCCGGATCCGGTTATTCGTGAGCTCGGTGTTCCGCTTGTTACCGGAGATATCCCCGGCGTTCCGGTTATCATCGGTGAGGCTCCGACGGCAGAGGAGGGCGCAGCTCTTGTAAAATCTTACCAGGAGCAGGGTCAGCTCGTAACGCTTGTCGGCGGCATCATTGATCAGTGCGCAGAGCAGAAGGTTAAGATGGGCGCCAATGTCCGCGTTATCCCGCTTGGCAAGGATATCACCGCTGTTGCGCATGTTGTATCCGTAGCAATTCGTGCGGCTCTGATCTTCGGCAACATCAAACCGGGTGACGCTGCAGGACTTATGGCATATACCAAAGAGCGTGTTCCGGCATTTGTCAATGCTTTCGCACCGCTGAACGAGGTTATCGTAGCGGCAGGCGCCGGCGCAATCGCTCTTGGCTTCCCGGTACTTACAAATGAGGATACCTTTGCCGTTCCGGAGTGCCTGATTCCGAAGGTTCCGGTAGAGAAGATGAATGCCGCTTCCCTGGAAGCAAGAAACATCAAAATCAAAATCACCAAGGTTGACATCCCGGTTTCCTTTGGTTCCGCGTTTGAAGGTGAGATTGTCCGCCGCGGTGATATGCAGGTTGAGTTTGACGGCTCTCGCGTAGACTGCTGCGAGCTCGTACACATGAAGGATCCTTCCGAGGTTGAGGATCACTCCTTCGAGCTGATCGGACCGGACTTCGATGAATTCCCGGTTGGCAGCAAGCAGTCGATTGCATATGTTGTTGAGGTTGCCGGAAAGAACATGCAGGCAGATTTTGAGCCGGTATTTGAGCGTAAGTTCCACTCCTATCTCAACTGTATCGAGGGCCTGATGCACACCGGTCAGCGTGACATGATCCGTATTCGTATCAGCAAGGATGCCTTTAACGCCGGTTTCCGCGCAAAGGATCTTGCAGAGGTTCTGTACACACAGATCAAGAACGAGTTTGCCGCTGTAGTAGATAAGTGCCAGGTTAAGATTTATACAAAGCCGGAGGACTGCACGAGAATTCGTCATGAGATCGCGATCCCGATGTTCGACAAGCGTGATGAGAGACTTTCCAGCATGACCGATGAGGCGGTTGATGTTTATTACAGCTGCATCATGTGCCAGGCATTCTCCCCGAGCCACGTATGCATCGTTACACCGGAGCGTCTCGGTCTGTGCGGAGCGGTTTCGTGGTTCGACGCAAAGGCAACCCATGAGCTGGATCCGAACGGACCCTGCCAGGTTGTCACCAAGGAGCGCCCGATTGATGAGAGAATCGGTGAGTATGAGGATGTAAACGAGGCGGTCAAGAAGTTCTCCCAGGGAGCTCTCGATGATGTATCGCTGTATTCCATCATGGAGAAGCCGATGACATCCTGCGGATGCTTTGAGTGTATCTGCGGTATCGAGCCGTTCTCCAATGGCGTATGCATTGCAAACCGTGAGTACGCCGGACAGACACCTCTTGGCATGACCTTCTCCGAGCTGGCTTCCATGACAGGCGGCGGTGTTCAGACACCCGGATTCATGGGACACGGCAAGCACTTTATCGCGTCCAAGAAGTTCATGAAGGCCGAAGGCGGAATTGCCAGGATCGTATGGATGCCGAAGGATCTGAAGGATCAGGTTGCAGATGCTGTCAACAAGACTGCGAAGGAGCTGTACGGAATCGACAACTTCTCTGACATGATCGCAGATGAGACCGTAACAACGGATCCGGAGGAACTGGTTGCATGGCTGACCGAGAAGGGCCATCCGGCGCTGAACATGGATCCGATGATGTAAAAGAGAGGCTGGTCGGAAAAAGCATTCATGCGGAATGCTTTTTCCGGCAGGCTTTTTTACGCGAACAGTGAGCCGCAGCCGAATGCGAAGCATTCGTGTGCGGCGAGCGTCGCGATAGCGAGATAAAACTCGCACAGCGTGTTTTATCTCGTTGCG
>OMUU01000007.1 GCA_900314295.1 uncultured Lachnospiraceae bacterium
TAAAACTTTTAACAGCCAGTAATGCTCAGGCAAAGGTACTGTAAAATCTTAGCCGCTTTAGGTGGCGCGTGAACAGTAACTGATACTTCTGTTCAATCACCCGGCATATTTTCCCGTAATTCCAAGCAACAGATCCCTCTCCATACGATACTGCTGCAGATGAACCTCCAGAGCCGCGTCTGCTTCCACCTGTGACGCGCGATCCATTGTTTCTCCGGTTCCTTGCGTCTGCGCGCCCGCATTCACCGCGGACAATGCCTTTCCTCCGGCACCTGAATACTTCCTGAGATCCTCTACGACCTCGGATACCGCGCGGCAGAAGGGTGTCAGACTCAGATTGGCAGAAGCCCCCTTGAGGCTGTGAGCGATACGAAAGGCTTCTCCTCTGTCTCCGCAATCCAGCGCCGCCTCCAAGGATGCAAATTCCGGCGAATCCGAGAACTTCAGGATAAGCATCCGGTAAAACTCCTCGTCGTTCATCACTCTCTGGATGCCTCCGTCCGTGTCCGCTCCCCAATTCCTTAATTCCTCGATCAGCTTATCCATACCGTCACCTCCCGTCGGACATCGTCGTCAGTCAAACCTGGTTTTTGCGGCTCATCACGTCCGACATCACCATGATCAGACGCTCGGGCTCGATCGGCTTGACCAGATGAGCATCCATTCCGGCATTAAAGCTCTCTTCGAAATTCTCCCGGAAAGCATTTGCCGTCATTGCGACAATCGGAACCTGACCCGCACCCGGAATATCGTGCATCGCTCGAATTCTGCGGGTAGCCTCCAGGCCATCCATGACCGGCATCAGGATGTCCATCAGAATCAGGTCGAAGCGGCCGTTTTCCCTGCGAAACAGATCCGCGGCCTCCTGCCCGTTCTTTGCGCTGACAACCTCTATGTTCCTGCTGTATAGAATCTTGCGCACAATCTCAAGATTGATTTCGTTGTCGTCTACCACCAGCACTCTCTTGCCGCTGAAATCCATCTCCTGCGAATCCGGACGTTCCTCATACTGCTCCTCTGCCAGCGGAACGGTGAGCGTGATCGAGATCCGGGTCCCCCTGGAGGCATCTGACTCGGCTGTAAGCGTATCTGTGCCCATAGCGTGTACATAGCTCTTCAGGATAATCAAATCGATATCCAGGGAACCGATGTGCGAATCAATCTTACTCTTCAGGTAATCATATGGCTGGAACAGGACCTTCAGCCGCTCCTGATCGATAACGATTCCCCTGTCTCTCACCGAGAATTCCAGCGTTACCATCTCCTGCGTGCGAAACAGCTCTCTCACATCCAGATCGATTCTTCCTCCCTGAATGGTGTAATTGATTGCGCTCTGCAAAAGCTTCAGCTGAATCTGCTGCAGACAGTGATGGTCCGCCATAATCGTCAAATCCGAAACGTTGCCCGTATTCATGCGGAAGATCAGGCCCTTCTCGTACATCGACGGCGCGATCATTCGTTCTATCTCCTCAAAAAAGGGCTTGAGGTAAATTTCTTCCTCGTTCAGGACGATTTCATTTCTCGAAATCCGACGCAGATCCAGCACGTCATTGATCGTCTCATTCATATAGGTGCCGGACATAGACACCTTGTGAAGATAATCGTCGAAGGCAGTATTGCTTCCAAGATCCGACTCGGCAGCCCTTGTGAGGCCCATGATGGAGTAGAGCGGCGTACGGACGTTTCTGCTCAGAAGCGTCAGGAAGGTGTTCTTCTCGTCACTTTCCTTGTCCGCCTTCTGCAGAGCCTTCTCAAGCTTCCGGATATGCGCGCTGACATCATGGAAGCCGCCGGTCGCATCCCGGATTCCCATATAGATGATGTCGTCCTCGCCCCGGAAGAACGTGAACGCGCAGACGCTGAGACGCCCCTCTTTCCCGTGCACCGTGTTGTATACCTCATAGAACCGCTTTTCCTGAAGCTTCGCCGACACATTCTCCAGCTTCAGTTCATTCAGTGTCTTCATCGGATCCGCATCCGCCGATACATCGAGAATATAGGTGTAGATGATCTTCTCAAAATCAAACCGCATCCCGGTACTGACTCTCCAGGCATCATCTCTTGCGGCAAGCGTCACGCCCTCGCCGGTCAGAAGATCAACCCTTAGAAAAACCTGATAAACGTTCTCAAAGATACAATCAAAAAGATCCAGCTTTTCCTTTTCTGAAATATCCGGATTCATACTTGTCCCCCTTGCCTCGTAGCCGGTCTGTATGTGTCTCGGAAGCCGCCGTGAAAGCGAGCCTGTACGTCATGCCATCATATCACAAGGCTCTGTGAGGCGGTAAAGAGTAAGCAGAGACGATCCGGCAAAATTTTGCCGTTCTCTGCGATTTTCCGTTATCTTTTATATTTAAAATTATATCACACCAATAAATGCGAAGTAAATCCGCAGCTCATACACTTTTGTTTCCTGTCAGAGCGGATTTATGGTCTCGATGAGCGTCGCGAACAATTTTTCCGCATCCAAAGGCTTCGTAATGAAGGAGTTCATACCGCACGAAATGGCGCGGTTTACCGATTCTTCAAAAATATCCCCGGACATCGCGATCATCGGAATCCGCTTCAGATCCTCCCGTTTGGAAGAACGGATCCGCTCCGCCGCCTCGTAGCCTCCCATGGTCGGCATCATCAGATCCAGTATCACGGCGGCATAGTAGCCTGGCGATGATTTTTCCGCCATCTCCACAGCCTCTCTTCCGTTGCCCGCACAATCTGCCGTTATTCCGGCACGGCTCATCATCCGCAGTGCAATTTCCCGGTTGATCTCGTTGTCCTCCGCGAGAAGAATTCTCTTTCCCTTCAGGACGGAATAATCGTACTCTCCGCTGCCGTCCCGGGAAACCCGGCTCCGTCCGCCGCTGCCGCCCGCTGCGCCCTTCTCTGGCGTATCCTCCTTCGGAAGCCCGAGCATAAGCGTCACCGTAAATACCGAGCCGACACCTTCCTCGCTGGAAACCGTAATCCCGCCTCCCATCTGTTCCGCAAGCGTCTTCGAAATCGAAAGGCCAAGTCCCGTCCCCGAACCGTACCTGGAGGGATCCCGGTTTTCCTGGATGAACGGCTGGAAAATTTTTTTCAAAAAATCCGGGCTCATTCCGCAGCCGTTATCCGAGACGACGATCTTCAACTTCACTTTCCCATTGGCTGCCTGATCAGAAAACTCCACGCGGACCGTACCGCCTTCATCCGTGAATTTCACGGCGTTGTTCATCAGATTGATCAGTATCTGCTGTACCCGCATCCGGTCGCAGATGACCTCCGGGATCTGAACACCGCTGAAGTCATACGCTACGCGGACCTTCTTCCGGTCTGCAATCGGACGGATGATCGTGTCCGCCGCCGTGTTGATATCGGACAGGCGCGTCCGCTTCTCCGACAGCCGGAACTTACCACTGTCGATTTTGCCGATATCCAGCACATCATTGATGATGCCGAGCAGATACTGCCCGGACATATTGATTTTGTGCAGACAGTCCACCGCCTCATCCACGTCCTTCGCCTTCATGCCAAGGCTGGACAGGCCGATCACGGCATTCATCGGCGTGCGCATCTCGTGGCTCATTCTGGACATGAACATATTCAGATTTTCGTTGGTCTTTTTCTCCGCCTGCAGCGCGTCCTTCAGCTCGTCACCCAGCCGTTCGATCTGCTTCCTCTGGTTATAATCCTCCGTCACATCGATAAAGCTTCCGACCAGACCGATAATCGCGTCCCCGTCGTAAATCGGCGCCTTCGTTGCCAGGATGTCCCGTTCCTCGCCGCGGATTCTACACTTCCCGTGAACCAGAAGCGTACTTTCACCCCGCAGGACTCTCTCCTCGTCCCTGCGGAACTGCTCCGGTTCCCTATGCCATCCCATCTCTTCATCGGTCTTGCCGATCAGCACCTCGTCCGACGGAAAGCCGTAAAAATCCAGAAAAGCGCGGTTGACGCCGACAAAACGCCGGTCCGTATCCTTCCAGAAGATGCAATCCTGCGTCGTCTCCAGAACCTTATTCACCAGCAGCTTGCGCATCTTCTCCGCCGAGGCATTCTGTCGGCGGCGCTCCCCGATCGTTTCTGCTTCCGGAAGCGTACAGTATACGAGGATTCCCTCCTCTCCCAGACTTCTGCCGTAAATCACGGCGGGATACCATCGGTAGTCGATATCCTTCGTCCGTCTCAGACGCACACGGTATACATATTTCTGATCCGTAAAATTCTTCATTCCGGCGAAGAGGTGGTCGATCCGCCTTCGATCATCCGGATGCATCCACCCGCCTTCTTCCGGGATATTCTCCTCGTCGGCGAAAAATGCTTCTACACGTTCCCGGTCGATCTGAAGAAATTCCAGCAGCTTATCCGTCACCGCCTCACAGTATATTTTGTCCGGCTGCAGCCGCAGAATAAGCATCGGCTCCGGAATTTTCTCCATTTCTGTTCTGGTTTCATCCGAAAAAAAGCTCGTCTGTTTTCCCATATCTACCACCCCGCTGTTCCTATGCCACGAATCTGCTGTTGAAAAACAGAAAATACATCACCGGATTTCCGGCAGCCTTTCCTCATAGAAATATTTCGAAAACATCGCCAGATACTGCGGATCTCTGGCGCCCGCCGTCTCATACGACGAATGCATCGCCAGCTGCGCAAGACCGATGTCCACCGTATTCATGGATACCTGCGTGTTGGAAATGTTGCCGAGTGTCGAGCCGCCCCGCATATCCGACCGGTTCACAAATCCCTGGCACGGAATTCCATGCGTCTCGCACAGGCAGCGGAAAATCGCCTCGGACACTCCGTCCGTCGTGTACAGCTGGTTGGCGTGGTTTTTGATAACGATTCCGTGATTCATGCGCGGGCGCAGAACCGGGTCCGCCTTGTCCGGAAAATTCGGATGCACCGCGTGTGCGTTGTCCGCCGACACCATAAAGCTGTTCGCCAGAATCCGATGATAATCCTCCCGCCCCAGGCCCAGGCCATCCATAATCCGGTCCAGCGTATCCTTCAGGAATGTGGATTCCGCGCCCTGCTTGCTTCGGCTACCGGTCTCCTCATTGTCGAAGACGCAGTGCATGCTCAGAATTCCCTCCCCGCATCCTGTCTCCATTCCGGAATCCAGAAACCCGAGGAACGAGCAGTAGCAGCATTCCAGATCATCCAGCTTCGGACTGGAAATAAATTCCCTCTCTGCTCCCCATACGGACTGTGCCACGCGGTTCACGAGAAAAAGATCCTCTCCGAGAATTTTTTCTCCCTTCTCCTCCCTTACGCCCGCAGCATCCGCAATCAGCTCCCGAAAGCCTTCCCTGTCTCCATTCTGGCTGAAAAGCGGAAGCATATCCTTCTGCACATTATATTTCATTCCGTCATTGGCATCCCGGTTCATGTGAATTGCCAGAGATGGGATCATCACAAGATCCCGGTCAAGATTCACCAGTCTCTGCTCGATCCGGACCGCCAGAGATTCTCCCTTTTCTCCCGGCACAAGCACCAGCACCCGTCCCGCCACGGAAAGCGGCCGGTCAAACCAGGTACTGCAGAGCATCCCGCCGTATTTTTCAATATTCAGCTTGATTTCATTCCCATTCACACAGATCTCCGGAGAGGGTTTCACCTTGAATGTCGGAGAATCACTGTGACTCGCGATGATGTGCGCGCTTTTAATTCCTCCCTCCGACAGCTCCGGAAGCCGGAAGGACAGGATCGATGAGCCATTTCGCGTCACAAAATATCTTCCGCCCGGCTTCAGATCCCAGCCCTGCTCCTCCCTCAGTTCCTCATAATCATGCTCAAGAAGCTCGTTCTTCAGATTTTCCACAACATGAAACCAGCTCGGCGACCGCCGGATAAAATCCAGCACGCGCTCAGACGCATTATCAAACATTTATTCTTCCTCTTTCCTTCTCTGGTAATAATTCAGATGCCTCGAATTCCCCATGCGGGCATCATGCGCAAGAGCATTCCGCTCCGTCTCATCCAGCTTATATTCCGGGACATGTATCTCGTCCCCTGACGGCTTCAGTTCCTCCGGGTTCCGGATAATATGCGTGCCCTCATGCGATTCCACGTCTTCCACTTCCGGACAGGCCTCTCCTGCACGATTCGTTTCCCGATCATCCGGCTTCGCATAACGCCCCCCGAAGTCCGGAACATCCGCGTTCTGCCTTCCTTGATTCAGGCCCATCCTCTGCGCATAATTGAGATGAACCTCCCCCTGATGCCCGTAATTACCGTAATTATCATATCCGCCCGCAGCCGGTCTTTCTCCTGCGCCAGAACGTGCCGCATAATTCCGGACATCCGCATCCGCCATTCGCTGCGCGTAGTTGCGCCGGTCATATGCGGCCTGCGCATCGCGCAGCGCCGAATCCCTGTCCGCGTCAGACGGAATAAAGAACCGCAGAAGTCTCGTCTTGTGCATGACGAAGATACACAGATCCATGAACAGGTGCGCAATCAGCGTGCTCACGATAACTCCGTTTGATTTCAGCAGAAAATCCACCTTAAACCCGTACCAGCAGACAATCGCCGAATAGACCGCCATCAGTCCCAGAAGCGGCAGATTTCTCCACAGGCCTGCGATCGTCTCCTTGAACCAGTCCCAGGTAAAATCAAAATACAGAAAACGCCCTGCGGCAAGCAGCAGGAAATACTGAATCAGCGTGTCGTAATTGTCGTCCTGATAGATCACCTTGATATACAGCAGAATCAGGATGATGTAGAAGGAACTTAAGAGCCGGATACAGGCCTTCTGCTCCGACTTGATGTGTGTAAGCCGGACGAGTGCCACATCCAGCCAGCTTGTGACAAGAACCGACAGCAGAATGAAGACCAGAAGCAAAATATCCCTGTATTTATACCAGTATTCCGACAGCGGCGACCAGTACGCATCCAGCTCATAATAGACGCTTAAAAACAGCAGTACGGCTGTACTCGAGAACACCATCTCATAAAAGCTCTCAATCAGAGAAAAATGTGTTTTCCGGACGGCTTTCAGCGTCCGGGTGTCCATATTCGCCGCGTCCTTCCGGCCGTGGTAGCCGGTCTGTACGCGCGCCGCGACCAGAATAACAGCCAGAACTCCGGCCAGACACAGGAAGGAGACCACAAAAAAAGGCCCCGCATTCTTGAAATCAAAATAATGCAGAAGATAAAAAGAATTCACAATAAACACTTCCCTTCAAATATAACCCCCATATCACCCTATAACCCCAATATCACCCGAGCAGCGGTTTCAGCGCCTCCCTCGCCTTACGCATTCTCCCCTCAAACTGCGCATAAAAATCCATTCCCGCCTGATACGGCATCACATAAAAGAGCTGGAGCACGTACCGCGTCACCTGATCCCGGCTCCGGTCCGTGAGCATGTCGAGCCTTGCACTGACATCCTTCAGGAAAAAATGCCACGTATTGATATATGCCTCGTACCGTTCCTTCTCCTCCTCCGGCACGCCGATCCAGTCACATACCTTCACCATAGAAGAGCCTCCCTTTGTGCACTCCCCCTTCTGCACAAAATACCGGAAGCTCCGGTCCTCATCCCGATAGTATCTCCCGAGCGGAAACAGGCGGCAGAATCCCGGCCGGATCTCATGAATCCCACAGCGCCCGTTTTTGTCGAGAAACGGACACCCGTCCTCCCGGGACGGATTCGTCTCATCATGCTCCATGATATTCGGAAGAATCATCCCGTCCACGATACGGATCTCGATTTCCTTTTCGATCATATCTTCAAAGGTCCTGCCCAGGCCGCCGGTCAGACGATACATATCCAGCGGGTCGAGAACGATCGAATCCCCGGTCATGCGGCAGCAGTCTGAACACCCGCTGCAATCCCCGCACCCGACCGGAGCCTCATCCTCCGCCCCGTAAAACCGACCGTCCCAGATATCCTCGATAGCTACCTCACGGATCATACATTTCTTCCCTCTTCTTCGCCGACCATACTTTCCTCTTTCTCGGCGGCAATTCTAATTTGCTCTATTTTCTGCGGTGACTTCACACATCTCCCGGCAGCTCATGCAAGGTTATCCACCTCATTTTGTACGTTTTCTGTGCATAACCGGAAATCCATGTTCATAACTTCGATATTTATCCACAATTTCCACATGTTATCCACAAAATGTGATCATTTTGTGTCGCATGCCGGATCGCGCACCTGCTCCGCCTCGATCCTGTGACCTAACATTGCCTTCTCGACACAGGTATCGGATCTCGCAGCTGTTCAGTCCGCCATCGCCTTCCGGATTGCCTGAAGAAGATCACTGTACTCCTCAAAAGCAGGAATCTCCGGGTGATCTGCCTTGATCTTCTCCGTACTGCGGAACAGGAATCCTGCCTTGCTGGCCTGAATCATACCCAGATCATTGTAACTGTCGCCGCTCGCAATCGTATCAAAACCGATGGACTGCAGCGCCTTCACCGTGGTCAGCTTCGACTGCTCGCAGCGCATCCGAAAGCCGGTGATTTCCCCATTATCCGCGACATCCAGCGTATTGCAGAACAGCGTCGGATTCCCCAGCTTCTTCATCAGAGGCGCCGCAAACTGCTCAAACGTATCCGAAATCAGAATAACCTGCGTAAAGGAGCGCAGCTCATCCAGAAATTCCCGGGCACCTTCCAGCGGATCTATCGTCGCGATGACGTCCTGGATTTCCTTAAGTCCCAGGCCGTGCTCCTTCAGAATACCCAGTCTCCAGTTCATCAGTTTATTGTAATCCGGCTCGTCCCGGGTCGTTCTCTTCAGCTCCGGAATTCCGCTCGCCTTCGAAAAAGCGATCCAGATCTCCGGTACCAGTACACCTTCTACATCAAGACATGTGATATACATGATTCGTGTCCTCCTGTTCTTCCCTATATACATTTGAAAATTGTCGGAATGTAGCACATACGATTGTAACCCAGTTACCATTGCCTGTTCTGCTATATACATTTGAAAATTGCCGAAAGGCGGCACACGGCCCAATCCGCGGCGAATCCTTTCTCCCGAGCGGTCTCAGCCAAGCGAAAAATCAAGCAGGTCAAACTGTCCTTTTCCTTCATATGCCAGGTACAGCGGAGCTGCCCCGGCCTCCTGTTCCCAGGAGGTGCTATACCTCCTCCACTCTCCGCTTCCTTCCACCTCGATTTCCGCGGCGGCTTCTCCGTCGTCACCGGTGATCACATACAGAATACCTTCTCCACGTCCCCGCATCGTGACGGTGATGGTGACCTCTTCGCCATCGAATTCAAAATATTTGTACCCGATGATCGCATGACTCCCGATCCGGCCCACATAGGTTTCCTGTTCCTTACCCTTTGTCCCGGGGATGTTCCTGCACTCGATTCTCGGTGCGCGGTAATTCATCGTCCCATTCGATCCGTGACGCATTCTGCCGTTTGTCAGATTGCAGCAGATCGCCGCCGGATAGGTGCCCTCTGCCCTCAGCGGTCCGCCATTCAGACCGCAGCTCGTCATCTCCACCTGACAGATCGTGCCGTCCTCGAGGATCTCGATCGGCTCCGCACAGCCCTGACGGCTGTAATCGCTCATATTCGTCAGCCGGTGATAGAAGACATACCACTGCCCGTTGATGTATTCAATGCCTCCGTGGTTCGTCCCGGTATGGTTCAGCCTCTGGGACGGTTTTCTCCCATCCAGATAGATATCCCCGTTGGAGATGATCGTTCCGCGGAACGTGAAGCCATGATCCGGATATTCGCTGGTCGCATAGCAGAGCTCGTGATTCTGTCTCGAGGAATATACAAAAATATACATTTTTCGAACTTCATACTTCGTGCCCTTCTCCGGCGCCATCCTTTCGTCATTCATGCCGCCTTCCGCCTCCACCCGGTATTTCACACGGCGGATTGAACTTCCCTCGAAAAAAGGATGGCCGCTCTTCACGAACTCGTCCGGCGCGATCTTCAACGGTTTTGTCTTCGCCGTGACCATGTCGTCCTCCAGCTCTACCGTACAGGCTCCGTCGATCTCTCCCTTTACCGCGCGGATCTCCTCCGCCGTACGTCCGAACACCTTCTCCATAACCTTCCGGGCAGCCACAGGCATCATTCTGTGTGAAAACCCGTAATAGGTCCCGTAATACAGGCGGATCACACCGTCATCATTTAGGACTGCCGGATCAAAGCAGATATACTTTGTCAGGGGATTTCCATCCCGGTCCCGGACAATGCCCAGATACTCGAAGTGTCCGTTCGGCTCATCCGACACCGCCACGCTGATCGGATTGCTGTAGCCGCCTTTTCCGCGGTAGCCTGCCATGCAGTAGTACAGATAATACCTTCCGTCATTTCCGCGGACACAATCCGGCGCATACATGTAGGCCATTTTTCCGGCGTTGTACAGAGGATCCTGTTTTGCGCTGTAGATGGTTCCCGCGCAGGTCCAGTTCCCGAGATCCTCCACGGGAGCCGACCACCCGACATAGTCCCTGACACAGAAGGTCGCCGCGTTCGCCTTGTCATGTGAACCGAATACATACACGCGGTCACCGAATACATGCGGCTCACCGTCCGCGACATATTCCTCCAGTGGTAAATACGGGTTAAATGCTTGTTTTGTCATTTTCTGCTCATCCCTTCGACATCGCGATGACCCCGGTCCGCTGAAGCTCAAGGATCCCGAAGCTTCTCACCAGCTCAATAAATTCATTGATCGTATCGGGTTCCTCCGTAAGGAGGATCACCATATTTTTCGCTGATACGTGACGGATCTTCGCTCCCATGACGCTGCAGAGCTCGATCAGAGATGAGCGGTTCGTCTGTGAATACGAAACCTTGATCAGCATCGTCTCAAGCTCGACGCACCTCGGCTCGTCCAGACGACGCACCTTGATAACGTCCACCTTCTTGTTCAGATGCTTCTCGATCTGGTCAATCGTTCTCTGATCTCCGGTGGACACAATCGTCATGCTGGAGACATCCTTTCTCTCGGTCTCTCCCACGGCAAGGCTGTCAATATTATATCCTCTTCTGGCGAACAAACCGGATATTCCGGAGAGTACGCCGTCCTTATTTTCTACCAGTACAGAAAAAATACCTTTCATTTCACGCGCCCTCCTTAATTCGTATTGTTTGCGGAGTCGATCTCGCAGACCATGATGCATGCCCCGGGGCACGCCAGGAACCGGTCGAGCTCAACGTCCAGGGTTTCGTTGGAATCCGCATAAAAATATTCCATGTCATAGGCTTCCGCCAGCTTGTCATAATGCGGATACTTATGCAGCTCCACCCCCGAATAGCGCTTATGGTACTTTTTCTCCTGATGCTCCCGGACCAGTCCCAGGTATGTATTGCGCATCACCAGGATCTTCACCGGAATCTTATTCACGGCAATGGTTCCCAGCTCGAACATCGACATCTGAAAATCACCGTCGCCGCACACAGCCACAACCTGCCGGGACGGATCCACCAGCTTGGCGCCGATCGCCGCCGGGATGGAATATCCCATCGTTCCCATCCCTCCTGTCGTCAGGAATCGGCCGTTTTTCATAATATAATTGTCCGCCGACCACAGCTGATTCTGCCCCACATCGGCGATATAGATTGCGTCGTCGTCCATTTTTTCCGAAAGATGCTGTACCAGCGTCATCGGGTTCACCAGGGCATCGCTGAACTTCCGGTGATCAACCGTGCTGTGCTTAATCTGCTCCAGCTGCTCCAGCCACGCGCTCGTATCCAGATGAATATCCGAATCCAGAAGTGCCTGGAATACAAGGCGCACGTCCGCCACAAGCGGGATCGTCGGTCCGAGGTTCTTGCCGATCTCCGCGGAGTCGATGTCGATGTGGATGATATTGACCTGTTTTTCCAGATTTTCCGGCTTCGGAACAGCGCGGTCGGCAATTCTTGCCCCGACGACGATCAGGAGATCACTATTCGCCACCGCCCGGTTCGCGTACGGCTTGCCGTTATTTCCCAGCATTCCGAAGTACAGCGGGTGCGACTTCGGCAGTACCCCCATGCCCATCATGGTGTGGACCAGAGGAATCTGATTCTTCTCACAGAAGGCCCGCACCAGCTCCTCGCCGTTTCCGAGGATCACGCCTCCACCCACGCAGATCAGAGGTTTTTTCGCCTTATTGATGGCCGTCACAACCTTGGCCAGCTGCTGCGCATTCACCTTTGTGTTCGGCTTATATCCGCGAAGATTAACTTCCTCAGGATACGAAAATCCTCTCTTCAGCTCGGCGCTCTGAACGTCGCAGGGGATGTCAATCAGGACAGGGCCCTTACGTCCGCTCGACGCTATATAAAAAGCCTCCTTGAAAATGCGCGGAATGTCGTCCGCGTTCTTGACAAGGTAGCTGTATTTTACAAAAGATTCCGTGGCTCCTCGCATGTCGGCCTCCTGGAACACATCCCTTCCCAGAAGAGAACTGTTCACCTGGCCGGTGATCGCCACGATCGGAATGCTGTCCGCGTATGCGGTAGCCAGGGCTGTGATCAGATTCGTCGCTCCGGGGCCCGATGAAGTCACGCACACCGCCGTCTTCCTGGAGACGCGGGCATACCCGCTCGCCTCATGTCCCGCCGCCTGCTCCTGGCGCACCAGAATATGCTCAATCGACGGTGCGTCATAAAGCGCATCGTAGAAAGGAGCGATCGCCACTCCCGGTATTCCGAAAATCTTGGTAATGCCCTCTGCTTCCAGACATTTCACCATTGCCTCTGCACCATTCATTCTTTTTCCTCCAATCTTGTAAAAAACTAACTCATAGTGTCCGGAAGGCATCGTCTGCCGGCCGGCCGGTCTATGCGCCATTGCATTTTTACATCATAAGCTCTTCGAAAACGCGCAGCACGGAGCAATCCGCAGCTTATGAATACTCATTTCACAGACGGGGATTTCCGTCCGCGAAGGACTGAGCTTCTGCACTCCGTGCCCTCATTTTAGCATCATTGCCTCTGTTTGAAAACCATCGAAGTAACATGAGAAATCATACGGAACGAGATAAAAGTTACGGTTCACTCACAACTATGTGCGGCAAGGATTTTACAGTCCTCTTGCCATTCGCAAACTGGCTGTAACAAAGTTTTATCCTGTTTTGGGGAGCTGCGCGAGTTTTATCTCGCTATCGCGACGCTCGCCGCACACGAATACTGCGCATTCGGCTGCGGCTCACTGTTCGCGTAAAAAAACAGCCAGCAACGCATGGAGCAAGGGCGTTACTGGCTGACGTTACCGGCTGATATTCAATTAGTGGCAAAATGCCGGAAGGTAAGATTAATATATGACCCATCTTTTAAAAATGGGATTATCTCTCAATAAATCGTACGAGATGTCGTATGCGCTTTTGAATTTCGGACCTGCTCAGCCTCCGAACGGCAATCCGAATCCGTAGCTGAACATATTTCCGGAGTCGTCTGAACTTCCGGAATCGGAATTGCCATCAGAATTATCCGTGCTTCCGGAGTCGGAATCACCGGTCAGCGCTTCCATGTCACTCTTGCTGCCCAGTGTAACCTTCGCGGACCCCTTCGTATAGCTTCCGTTATTCGATCTCTGGTAGGTGATGGTCACGGTATCACCCGATTTGTGGTATCTCAGCTGTGTCGTCAGATCATCTGTCGTAGATACGGAGGTTCCGTCAACGGCGGTAATGACGTCTCCCTTCTGGAGTCCGGCCTTAGCTGCCGGGCTGCCGTCCGGTACACTCGTCAGGCAGATGCCTTCCGGCATGTTGTAGACCTGTGAATATTGTTCGGTTACATCAGCAGTCGAAACACCGAGATATCCTCTCTTGTCATCGCTGTAGGTCGTCTTTGTGGTTTCCTTCATGAGGCTCTCCAGGATCGACTCCGCCTTTGCCGTCGGAATCGCGTACCCCATGTTGTCCACGGAAGCCTCCCCGTCTGAGGAAGAACTCTTAGCCTCATTGATGCCGATCAGCTCGCCCTTCATATTCAGAAGCGCGCCGCCGGAGTTGCCCGCGTTGATCGCGGCATCGGTCTGAATCAGACCGGTCGACTGTGTCGTTGAGCTTCCATCAGAGAAGCTCAGATCACGATTCAGCGCGCTTACATATCCGGACGTTACAGACTGTCCGTATCCGAGCGCATTACCAATGGCAACAACCTGATCTCCGAGCTGTACATCGTCGGAATTGCCGATGGTGATCGCCTTGATCTGGCCGAGCGTGTCATCGCTCAGGTCGCTCTTCTGTACCGCTACCAGCGCCAGGTCATTGTCCGAATCCGTCCCCTTGATCTGTCCTTCTGTAACGGAGTCGTCGGAGAATCCGACGGAAATCGTCGTTGCGCCGTCGATAACGTGGTTATTCGTGGCGATCAGAACCTCTTTATCGGTGATTCCGACGATAACACCTGTACCTGCGCCCTGTACCTCATACTGCTGGGATCCGCCAAAAAAGCTCTGCATCTGCTCCACCGACATCGTAGAAATCGTCACCATGGAAGGCATTGCCTTTGATGCCACCTCAGCGACGGTCAGATCTCCGCTTGAAGAAGCAGCCGACGATGTGCTGTCCGTTGTATTATCGGAATCCGATGCCTTCGTCAGTGTAGCGGTCTGTGTCGCAGTGGATGCCGAGCTTGAGGAAGATGTCGTATTCAAGGCCGATGCCCCGGCATTTACACCGTAGGTTACAGTTCCCGCGATCAGTCCGAAGACCAGTGCGCTGGCGATGACGGTCCCCCATCTGCGCCCGCTGCCGTTCTTCTTCGCAGCTCTTGCCAGTCTCCGGCGTTCCCTCCGGTTCAGCTTTTTATCCTTATTCCCGTCCTGCTGAAAATCGTCCTGTCCATTGTTGTAATCAAAATAGCTGTTATTGAATTCACTCATAGTATTCACCCTTTCATCACTCTCCACCGACTGAACCGCGGAGCTTTTTTGAATTCCTGTTTCCCTTAGCTTCGATATATTTATATGTGAAGTTTCTTATCTGTTCCTTACGATGTATATAGTATCGAAACTCTGTGATCTAATTTTGTGAATTCTGTGTCTCTTTTTTGATGAGAATGTGATGGATCTGTGAATGCGATTTCGAAGGCAACAGCCTCTTATTACTTCCGGATCTGCCCGACCGCAGCCCTTGTATAATAACCACTTCGCAGCTGTCCCGAAACCTCCCTTACATGCCCCAGAAGATCCTCGTACTCCTCCTCTGTCATGGCCTCGAGCGCCGGAGCGATGTCGTCCAGCGATTCTACAGCGATTCCGCAGTGATGCTTCTCCACAAACTCCGCGATCGCCGCATTTTTCCAGACAATAACCGGAAGACCGGCCGCCAGGTACAGGGACGTCTTGTGCGGATTGTTGATCCGCAGATATTCGCCGTAAATTCCGGAACAGGTGTCCTTCGAGCTTCCGTCCCAAACCAGGCCGAAGCTTCCGGAGAGGGCAAACGGAATCTCATCCGGGCGAAACGATCCCTGATAATGGATGTTCGGCTTATTCTGCTCCTGGTATCCGATTCCGTAGAGATTGAACTCGCAGTCATCCGGAAGCTCCGAGATATACCCGACCTTGACCGGGTTCAGGCTTCCCGCGATCACGACCGACCCGTCCTTCCTCACTTTTGCCGGATCGAGCTTTTCACTTCCCGGAATCAGGTAATCGAAAATATTCAGATCGATCAGCTTCTCAGATGGATATCCCATGTTCACCATCCGCTCGTGCATGAAACGGTTATGCACAATCATCTGACTCGAAAGCTTCAGAATCCGCGTCTCCTCGGCGATAAGTTCCTTCTTCTTCCAGGATTTGATATCGTCCGCCTTGAAATACCGGAACGCGTCCAGGTCATGAATCAGAAGCACGACCTTCACCTGTCTCTTCACGGCTTTTTCGAACAGCTCCGACACCTTCAGAGGATGACGCAGAACGGGAAACTGCACAATCACCGTGTCTCCATCTCTCACCTCAGACAGCGCCTGCTTCCATGCGGCCCGGATCTTCAGATTATCTCTGATTTTCTGCACCGCGGACCGCGTTTCGGCTTTCTCATTCATCTCCAGAACAACCGGAAGCGTAATCTCACGGATCCCCATATCCTTCAAAACATCGTAGGCGTCATTGCGCGCCTTCGGCCCCGCGACGTTTTTTCCATTTTGTGCTTCTCGAATAAAACAGAGCATCTTTCCTCTTCCTTTTCAATCAATATGTCGCGTACCACAGAAGCATTCTCTTTTCTGCAACTGCATGCCGCACGATAGATATATCCTTTTTTACAGGTGTCTGTCAATTGTCTCCGATATCAGCGCGGACGAAAACTCACCCTGATAATGATAGCCCTCCGCCATCGGCTCCCGGATCCACTCCAGGTCAATCTCCTCCGGCGAGGAAAAGATCTTCATCTTCTCCGGATCATAATACGGAAGCTCCCGGACATTCGGATTATTCGTCAGAAGCTTCCGGTCCATCGTCACCGCCTCAAAATAGCGAATCGACTGCCTCGTCTGCCCGGATTGAACCATCTCCAGAATACAGTTTGACTGCCTGACTCTCCGCAGGACCTCCGCATATGGCAGGCGTCTGCCGTGCATTCCCTCCGGCATTTCCCCGGGATTGCCGCGGAACAGGGTAAAGTCGCAGCGAAGCTTCTGCTCCCGGCATCTGCGGTAGATCTCATAGATCACCTGATCCCTCTGTTCTCCTTTATCCTTGTGCATCCCCACAAAAAAAAGATCGCTCGTGACCGGAAGATTTTCTCGCAAAACAGGAAAATCCGAATAGTAGGTCAGTCCCAGATACTGAAAGCCGAATTCCCGGCAGTCGTCCAGGTCATAGGAAAGCACCAGATCCCATTTCACACTTTTCAACGATTCCCTGATATAGCGAATACAGAACGAGTGCGCGTTCATGGAATCCATGATGATCAGTACCTTCGGCACCTGCGGGAAATCCCGGTCCAGCTTCTCCCAGAATTCCTTCTTCATGCACATGATGACATCCGAGATGAAGACAAACCTGGAATCCGCTCCGACAACCGGCTTCAGCTTCCCGGTGTCAAACCAGATTCCCTTTGCCGGAAGATGGATGTATCGCTCCAGCTTGTTGCTTAGGTGAACCTTTCGGATCTGATACAGCGGAGTCCGGATCCGGTCATTCATATGATATACATAGGTCGACGGCAGACAGAACCAGTCGCTGAGGTAATCTGAAAAGCTGTCGTCCTTGATAAAGATTATATCCTTCACACTCATCTCCCGCTCGCTGTCTCCTCGTCCTTCGAAGCCGCCTTATCTCCGCTTCCTTCCGTCTCGCCCGCGGCCGCTCCCTTTGCAGTGCTCCTATCCGGGTCTCTCGCGACTGCTCCCTTTGCTTCAATCCCGGCCAGACCTGCCGCAGCATCTGCATCGTCTCCGAAATCCAGCTCCATGATCGCGTGCTGCTCATGCTTTCCCTCCGGCGGAATGACCATGTAGTCGTCGCCGTAAAGTCCCCGCATATAGGTGTCATAGTCCCGAGCCACCCTTACCTCGATATCCTCGAAAGGCATCTGCACCGTCTCGCAGAGCACATCTCTTGGATACATCTCCCCGAAGAAATGCTTTCTTCCGGAAGGAACGGTCACATATTTCGAATGGTTGTTCCGACAGATCCCGTACTGGTGCGCTGTCATCCGGGTCACCTTGTCCAGAGACATCCACCGGAAGAAACGTCCGAACCGGTCCTTCTTCCGGAAAGCCGCAGCAACCTCCGGCGCATCCTTCAGATAGGGTTCCAGAAACGGCATGTCATGCGTCGTCTTCCGGCAGGTCAGTATGTAGCCTGCGCCAAGCGAAAAAATCCCCTGAAGCTTCCGCAGAACCGGATTGTCATACGTGTTCTCGATGACAAACAGATCTATGCCGATCCCCGGGTTGTCCTTGGAGAGTTCATTGAAGGAACGGTATGCCGTTCCCTTCTTCGTGATTGTCGCGTTCGACTGTCCATGATCATGGGTCTTCTCCGGCGTGTTGAGACAGTATCTGTCTCCCAGCTCACGGTCAAAAATCTCCATCAGCCGTTCATAATCCCTTCTGGGAATATTGATATCCACATCATCATCCCACGGAATAAAGCCGTGGTGACGCACCGCGCCAAGGCACGATCCCCCGCCCATGCAGTAATTCAGATGATACCGGTCCGCCACATCCACAAAATCCCTCAGAATCCCAAGTGTGGTCTCCTGCATCCTGTGCAGCTTCTCGTCGTCAAGGATGACCAGATCATCCTTGGAAAAACCGGTTTTGAATAGATTTCTGTTATCTTTCGCCATAATAAACCTCCGGGACCACTGCTTCCCCGATCTGAACAAGAAAATCCGCGATTCTCTCGATGTGAAGGAATATTCGTATTAAGCCGCCACAAGTATATCATACTTCCCTGACCGTGCAAATCCGGAACTGCCTGTACGTACAACAGCCAGACAGGACCGGATGCCTGTCTGGCTGTTAAAAAAATACTCCACTCGAAATAGATATCTCTCCGGATCTTCATGCTCCGAAGAGTACGATGCATGAATAATGGAACCCGTGTAACCATTCAACACCCCATCTCGAGAACCTGAGGTTCTTTCGATACGGGGAGCTTACAAATCAGTAGATGAACCTGCGAATCGTAACGATCGGTTCAAATGCCGGATTGCTCTGGGTGATGATTCCCAGAGACTCGTCCGCCGCGTGAACGATCATGTTGTTGCCAATGTAGATGGAGGTGTGGCTTCCGTAGTTAATGACGTCGCCCGGCTGCATCTCACTGTAAGATACCGCAATTCCTTCATTCGCCTGTGTATAGGTCGTACGACTCAGGGAAACGCCAAAGTGCGCATATACCTGCTGAACAAATCCGGAGCAGTCACATCCGTTAGTCAGTGAGGTTCCGCCCCATACATAGGGGTTACCCACAAACTGAAGGGCATAATTCACAACATCCTGGCCGCTGAATCCGCTTGCCGTGGACGCTGCCGAGGAAGCTCCTGATGAAGCCGATGCAGAACTGCCGCTTCCGCTGCTTGCAGAAGAACCACTGTCGGAAGATCCGCTGTCATAGGAAGTATTGCTGTCCGCCGCAGTTGTGTCGGTATATGAGCTGCTCGTTCCCGCAGAAGATCCGCTGTCTGCCGCAGACGCTGCTGTCGTCTGAGAAGCCGCCTGCTGCTGAGCTGCTGCCTGCTGCGCTGCCGCCTGACGAGCCGCCGCTTCTTCTGCCGCCTTCTTCTGCGCTTCCTGCTCTGCCTTCGCGTTCTGCGCCGCCTCCTTCTGAGACTGCAGCTCAGAAATCTGTGCGTTCTGCTCCTGGATCAAAGCGTAGTACTCATTCGCCTTGTTCTGTGCATCCGAAAGAAGGGCATCTACATCCTCTCCTCTTGCCTCAGCGTCTGCCTTCAGGGTCTCCAGATTATCCTTGGCTCCCTCCAGCTCCTGCTTAGAAGCCTCCAGAGAAGATTTCTGGGCAGTCTCCTGTGCCTTCAGATCCTTAACCTTGGTTACGGTCTCGGTGTAGGTCTCCAGCTCTTCCCTGTCGTAATTATAGAGAGACTTTGTATTGTCCACATTGTCCAGTCCCTCTGAAAGACTGAGGCTGCCGATCATGACGCTTGCCCATCCGCTGTCTCCGCCCTGCTCATACAGATACTGGATTCTCTTCTTCATAGCCTGATACTGTGTATCCTGATCCTTCTCTGCCTTCTCGAGATCGGCCGTCGTCTGCTTGAGCTCCTTGGTCTTCTGCTCAATCTGATCATCCATCGAAGAGATGGAAGCCATCGTGATGACGATCTCCTGATCGTATCCGCTGATCTCGTCCAGGATCTTCTGTTTGTCCGACTCCATGCCGGAAATTGAATTCTGTATGTCTGCAAGATTCTGATTTGTCTCTGCCTGCTGGTTCTGCAGATCACTGATCGCGTTATTCGCGTTCTGAATCTGAGTGTCGAAATCATCCGCACTTACAGGCAACGGCTGTGCGCCAAGCATGGCGACTGCAACTCCAATTGTAAGTAAACGCTTAAATCTGACCTTCAAAAAATAACCTCCCTGCGCTTAAAATTTCAGGCGCATTTTTGTAATCTTCTTGTTACACTTTCCGTAATCTTTTACAATATTATCACAGGCCAAAAGAAAATGCAACAGACTAATACACATATTTTACAATTTTGTTACAAAGTCTCTTGCTCATCGTCTTCGTTCCGGGAGTTTGCAAACGGCAACCGAACTGTAAAATCCTTGCCGTACATAGTTGTGAGTAAGCAATCCTCTCCCAATATTCACACGAATTTGTCCGTGACAAATTTTACAGATTGATTTATAATAGTTGTATATGAGGAAAAGTTTCATATTATATAAGGAGTTCAATATTTATGAAGAAGGTCATGCTGGTTTTCGGTACCCGACCGGAAGCGATCAAGATGTGCCCGGTCGTGAAGGAACTGAAGACACGCCGTGAATTTCAGACGATCGTCTGCGTCACCGGCCAGCATCGGGAAATGCTCGATCAGGTACTATCGATCTTTCATGTAACACCCGATTACGACCTCTCCATCATGAAGCCCGGGCAGACCTTATTCGACATCACAATCTCTATCTTGGACCGTTTTCGCTCGGTTCTCGAAAAGGAGAAGCCCGATGTCGTACTGGTTCACGGAGATACCAGCACTGCTTTCGCCGCGTCTCTTGCCTGCTTCTATCTGCGGATTCCGACAGGCCATGTAGAGGCCGGCCTCCGCACCTATGATCTGTACTCACCTTACCCGGAGGAATACAACCGTCAGGCAATCGACATCTCCGCGGATCTCCTCTTTGCCCCTACCGAACTTGCCAGACAGCATCTTCTCAACGAGCAGAAGGATGCTTCCAGAATATATGTAACCGGCAACACCGCTATCGACGCGCTTCAGACCACGGTCCGCTCCGAATATTCCCATCCGGAGCTCGACTGGGCGAAGGGCTCGCGGCTGATTCTGATCACCGCCCACCGGCGGGAGAACCTCGGCGAACCCATGCGGCACATGTTCCGCGCCATTCTGCGGGTCATCGATGAACACCCCGATGTGAAAGCCATTTATCCGATTCATATGAATCCGATCGTCCGCGCCGCCGCCGATGAGATCCTCGGCGACTGCGACCGAATCCATCTGATCGAACCGCTCGATGTACTTGATTTCCACAACTTTATGGATGCATCTTACCTGATTCTCACCGATTCCGGCGGGATCCAGGAGGAAGCGCCGTCCCTTGGAAAACCGGTTCTCGTCATGCGTGACACGACAGAACGCCCCGAAGGCATCGAAGCCGGAACATTGAAGCTCACCGGCACAGATGAAGACACCATCTACCGCGAATTCAGCCGCCTTCTTTCCGACCCGAAGGAATACGAGGCCATGAGCAGCGCATCCAACCCGTACGGAGACGGCCATGCCAGCGAGCGTATCGCTGATATTCTGACAGACTTTCTCTCGAAGCGTTCGCATAGATAAATCCAATATGGCAGCATGCAAGAATGAATCGAATCATTTCTGTATCAATATAACACCCAACGGGTACAAGGCAGCTTGTGCTCAACTGGGTATTCTCCCCTAACCTTGAGGACCCGGCATGAAAATGCCGGGTCCTCTCTATTTTTTTATTTTCCCCTCTTCAGCTTCCGCTTCACCGTCTTTTGCACCAGATCTGTAAGGTAATGATACTCCTCCGTTCTCCCGTAAACCAGCCAGTATGCCCCAAACGTAACCGCAATGCTCAGAACCCCGCGAACGACGAGTCCGATCCAGGATACGGCCGGCACGCCGAGCGGAATCCACAGCATAAAGAAGGAGCAGCCCGCGCTAATCCCGAGACAGATCAGGTAATTCAGATAGAACGAAATCGGCGACTTCCCGAATCCCTTCGTATACAGAAGCCACGGATCATACCAGGTAATGGTCAGCACACGGCTGACGATCGAACCGAGAAAGACTCCCGCCAGGCCGATCTGCTTGACAAGAACAATCGAGATCACCAGGTTCAGCACGGCATTCGCCACCGCCCGGTATTTGCCCTGGACAAACACACCGCTCGCCTGCCGGTAAATATTCGTCGTCAGCTGCATGTAATTCGTGGCGAAATTCAGAACGATAATGATCAGAACCGTCCGGTCGAGCAGATAGTCCCTGCCCAGCCACAGGATGATGAACGGCTGGAACAGCACCATGAAGCAGACCGCGCAGACCGCCACCAGCATGTTGTTCAAAAGGTTCAGACAACGGAAGGTATATTCATTGTGCTCCTTGCTGTCCAGCACGTATTTGTTCCCGAGACTCGCCGTAACCGCATTAAACGCCTCCGACAGAACGGTCTGGATTGTCTGGATCACCAGGTAGTAGTTGTTGTATATTCCGACCATAACCACGCTGATGAATGAGGAGATGATCAGATTGTCCGTCGCGGATCCGACCGCATTGCTCACCTTATACAGTGCCATCGCATAGATCCGGGAGAACAGGTTCTTCTTCTCCTTCGGCTCCAGAGCCGGCGCCTTCTGCCGCAGATACGGATACTTGCGGTCCACGATCATCGAAATCACGGCATTGATCAGAATGTTGCTGAAAATACTTGTGATCGTGTAGGCGAGAAAAGAGCGCCACACCACGAGGATCACGATCTGCACCACATTCATCAGAATCTGGCAGATATACGTCACAATATCGGAGATATATTTCTTCTGATCCGCATCCAGCAGCGTCGCCTTATAGGCAAAAAACAGGTAGGACACGACCGTCTGAATCAGGTACAGAAGATAATATTCATAGATATTGACCTTATCCGTCACCCCGGTCATAAGATTCGGAAGGAACGGAAGCAGACATAGCCCTGCCAGGAAAATAACTATGCCGATGACCCGGTACGCCTTCTTGTAAAAATTCATATACGCACAGATCAGCGGCTGATTGTTCTCCGCCAGAGGCTTGTAAAGGCTGAACGTAACCGCTGAGGCAAATCCAAGCTCCGAAATGCTCAGAAGCGACAGGATATTGGTGTACAGGCTGGAAATACCCAGAAACTCCTTGCCCAGCGTATAGACAAAAACCGTGCGGCACACAAACCGAAGCAGGTTGTTCAGAAGCTGCCCCGCAATCGAGGTCCCCACATTCCGCGCCGCATTTTTCTTACGATCCATTAGCAATCTCCATGATTCTATCTCTGTATGGCGCCGCAAAAGCCAGGCTGCCATCTCAAACTGTCTGTCTATCTTAACCTCACCCCTGGTAAATGTCAATTTGCCTCCACAAGTCTCGTCTGACATTTATAAATTTGCCTGCAAAGCCTTCCCCTGACACATGTCAACTTGTCTCCACAAACCTCGTCTGACATTTGTCAAATACGTACGAAAGTGTCCTCATCCGATCCGAAAATGCTATCTCTCTGTGTCAAAATCTGTGTCAGATCATGCCCGAAAATCCACCTCGAATCGTCTTGTAACATTTTAAAATCTCCCCTTAACAGTACTCGCCGGACTGGAAAAATCCGCCGTGAATCCCCCTCTTTCTTCCCGGGTTTCCTGCCATATAACTTTTGCAGGGAGATCGAAGCGAAATGAAAACAAGCACAATATATGGAATGATATTCTCATAAAGCGATGGTCCTGCAAAGACGCTCGCCCTGAAATAACTGTTTTACTCTGAATTACAGCCTGGCATTTGTACGAATCATGAGAAAGGAGAAGACAACGTTATGGCAAACCAGAAGAAATTACCGAAGGGCATCACCTACCGAAAAGACGGCCGCTATCGTGTGGAAAACGGAATCTACGGAAAGGAAGGCAGCCATACGATGGACGAGTGGTTTGATATCTGGCTTCAAACCTTCAAGGCATCTATTAAGGAAAGCACCCGGATCAAATACCGGCAGATGTATTCCTGTCATGTTCAGAACTGCCTTGGCCAAATGCGCCTCCGGAAAATCACACCGGAACTCCTTCAGGATCTGCTCAACCGGGTCAGCCAGAAGGGGCTCACCGCTGCAAGTGTCAACGCTATTCGTTCCATGCTCTGTGACCTCTTTGAAACCGCATGCAGGCACCAGATCCTTCGCGCAAATCCCATGGATCTGGTTCACCTGCCCTTGTGTAAAAAGAACAGCATGCAGAAATCCGCTTTTACCGAGTCAGAGCTTGCGGAATTTATCCGACGCGCCGAGACCTCCCGATATCGGAACATCTATCATCTCTCCATTCTGACCGGTTTCCGCATCGGAGAAATTCTCGCTCTCCAGTGGAAGGACATCGACTACGAACAGGAAACGATCTGCGTGCGCCACACCCTGTCCTATAGCTCGCAGAAAGGCTTTTATCTGGAATCTCCCAAGAGCGAGACCAGCAGACGCATAATCCCTATCCTCCCCGAATGTACCTGCATCCTCCAAAAGCAGGCCGAGCTTCTCCACTTCCAGAAGGAAGCGAATCCCGACTACACCGTTCCTGCGGGATTTGAAGATCTCTGCTTCCTCACTACAACCGGGAAGCCCATTTTCGCTTCCGACATCGACAAAAGCATGCAGAAAATCATCGACGGCATGCGCCGCGACGGATGGCTTGACCCCGGAAAACGATACACCTTCCACTCCTTCCGCCACACCTTCGCCACAAACTGCACCAGAAAAGGAATGCATATGAAGACCCTGTCCACGATTCTCGGACATTCTTCCATTCGCATCACCATGGACATCTACACCCACATAGGCCTCGAAGACGAGCGCGAGGAGCTCCGAAGGATCTTCCAGATTTCCTGACCGATATCCCCGGCGCCGGATTCTGGCCGAAGTGCTCTGCTGCCTTCTATCGTTACTGTCACGCGCCACCTAAAACGGCTAAGATTTTACAGTACCTTTGCCTGAGCATTAC
>OMUU01000028.1 GCA_900314295.1 uncultured Lachnospiraceae bacterium
TCTGCGTGATGATGTTACTATGACAGATGGTACGCCTCTTGTGGCTGACGATGTCGTATATTCTGTAAACTGCTGGATGGAGTACAGTGCAAGCAGCGATACCGGGCGTTTTCTGAGCGGAGCAGAAGCTGATGATGAGCACACGGTGACCATCGGATTTAATACAGAGGCACCGGATATGCTTTACATGCTGGCCTGGTCGAACTTCGGGATTGTGTCTGAGGATGAAGTGAATGCATTGGGAGGACCGGAAGCCGCGGATAAGAATCCGGTTATGGGAGTCGGACGCTATAGGTTCAAAGAATGGAAGAACGGACAGTACATTACTCTGGAACGCAATGATAATTATTATGACAAGGATTATAAAGGATATTTCAAAGAGATCAAGCTGATCTTTGTAGCGGATGCTGCATCACGTGAGATGTCGGTAGAATCCGGAGATATTCAGGTGGCTTATGATATGCCGCTGAATACAGCAGTTTCTTTTGTAGGGAATCCTTCTGACAATGTAATTGCTTATTCCTTCGGGCAGGTGACGCACCTTTGGTATAATATGGGAAATAAAGCCGGCGCAACCAAGGATCTGAAGGTCAGACAGGCAATCGACAAAGCCATTGACTTTGACGCAGTGGCAAATGTGGGAACCGCAGGTTTTTCGGGGCCGGCTCTCGGTTACTTTGAAGAGAGCAGCCCATATTATACGGAAACTTTCACTCCTGAAGAGAGAAAACAGGATATTGAAGGAGCTAAGGAACTTCTGAAGGAAGCGGGATATGAGAACGGACTGGATATAACCATTGTCGGGATGCAGGATATGTCGAACATGTTCACAGTGCTCCAGGAGAGTCTGAGACAGGCGGGAATCAATCTTACCATCAACATCGTAGACACCCCGCAGTTTGTGCAGGCGGCGAACGGAGGCGACTATGACATCATCTGTGTGGGTGATCTCTGCGATGCCCGCTATCCGGCTATGATGCCTTTCTTTATACAGTCCTGTATTGATAATTTCAATATCGGCGGGTCAAAATACACCACACCGGAGATTGAGGAGCAGGTTAAGGCGTTTATCGCGGAAACAGACCGTTCAAAGGCAAAGGAAGAAGCTGCTGCATTGGAACAGACCTGGAAGAAGGACATGTATTTCTCCAATATGTACAAGGAGATGAAGGCTGCGATCACAGCTAAGGATATCAAAGGCTATTATACAATAGAAAGAGGATTTATAGATTTAACCACTTTGTACAAATGATATTTTAATAGGCACAGGCAGTCTGATATCTGCCTGTGTCTGAGAATCGGGCGGCTTAATCCGGAAATGGGATTGAACCACCCGATTTTCTCTGCTTGCCGGACAATATGAGCAAACGCCTTTTTGATGGCGTATATTAGAGAATATGAGTAAACACCCATTCCCTGATCTCGTGAGGGCGAAGGTGAAAATGCAGGTGCAAATCGGGGTCGGCCTGCATGAAGGAAATATTCTGTCTTGGAACAGAGGTCTCCCGGTAGTAGGAAATTTCATCGTTTCGAAGATTCATAATTGCTTTTTCGAGATCCTCGGAGTTGATTCCGCTGGATTCCATGATACGCAGGTATTTGTCCAGAACACTTCCATTGGCGCGGTTCAGGATATATTCTGTCACTTTGTAACGTCCGGATGGAAGACCGGAAATTCTGATATTCCATGTCTCGTTTTCTTCTTCGTTAAAAACAGAATAAGTTTCCTCTATTTTCAGATGCCGGTCCGGCGACATACAGAAGGCAGGGCTGAAGTGCGCATAGTTATATACGAGCAGCTGAAAGCTTTGCCCGGAATTTCTGGTGAAGCAGTAGTTTCTGCCGGAGCTGCACAGATAAGATCCGAGACGCCTCAACATCTGAAAGCTGTGAAAGACAGGCATCTGGATTCCATTTGCGGCGATCAGGGCGGATTGTTCGTGTGACGGAGAGATAAAGGAGGACATTCTTCTGGTATCAATCAGGGTCGAGTAAATGATCTGGTCACACAGAGATCTCAGATTAAGGACGTTATAACACAGGAAAGCACTTTGAAAGCAGGATTGAACCGGATAAGCAGAGCCGAAGAGCATGGATCCGATGTCCGTGAGACGGACGGGGATATTTCGGTATAGTGGATATTTCCGGATTGTTTCGAGACAGGCTTTCAGCTGAAGAAACAGACAGTCCCGACGCGGTGACATCAGTGTTTCCTTTATTGACACTGTGGGCGTGTGCTCGTATAAGTACCCGAAGAATGAAAAAAATCCGAACGATATCATCTCCTGTGACAGCCCATCCAGCAGATTCTGCAGCTCGTGTATGCCGAAAAACATTGGAAACTGAGGCCCTCCCAGCTGAACTTCCGGAAGAAACTGATGAAGATGGCTCTGGTAATATCGGAAGCGAGCTGCATAGTCAGAGGCTTTTTCCAGAGAATACTCGCCGGGTCTTCGCAAAACGGAAAGCTCAAAGTGCCAGGTATTCATATATGGAAGACCGTAGCTGTTGATCAGGTGCCGAAGTACTGCGTTTAGTATGTGTGGATTCTGGGAGAGGTCATGCTGACCAGCGGGATCTCCGTGATCATGATTATAAGTAAAATCTACAAAAAGGGAGATATTTCTCTGCCTGGCAGATTCAACGGCAAGATCGAGATTGGAAAAGTCCAATGCTCCGTTTCGGGGATTTATGCGAACCAGTTCTTCCGTGAAGAGGTTAAAGCATCGGAAGCAGCGAAAAGGAAGACGATCTCCATATGTTTCAAGGCCGAGAAAAAATGAATCCTTCAGCATGTTGGAGAGCGGACCGATGTTAATGGTATCCTGCCAGTTTTTTTGAAAAGGGGTCAATTCGTCGGAGGAAAGCGTCAGATTCATGCTGACCGGCTGGCTGGCAATATTCTGCCATGTAATCTGTGCGCTGACTGCGTCAGGATTCTTCCCTTCTGTTTTCTTGCGGGTCCGATAAACGGCAGGGGGCATTCCGTATTTGGCGCGAAATGCTTTTTCCATGGATGAAATTCCGGGAAAGCCGTTGGTAAGTGCGATATCCGTGATAGAGCGGTTGGTGTTTTCAATGTCACAGACGGCATGCTCCAGCCTTATCTCCCGCAGAAGTGTGGAAAAAGTTTTTCCAAAATTCTTTCTTATAAATTGAGACAGATACTGCGGAGTCAGAAAAAATGTACTGGCCAGTCCGGACAGAGACAGGGGCTGACCATAGTTGGCTTCAAGAAAGTCGTAAAGCTTCTGGGCCCTGGACTCTGCTGAGGTGTTCGAAAATCTGGCGGATAGTGCGGCGGTATGGGTGAATCTCTGGCTAAGCTGCTCGAGCAGTTCAAGCAGCAGGGACAAAATGAGAGTTTCATCCTGATTTGTAATGTAGGCGGAGCCGATTCGTATCAATATATCAATAAGGGTCGGGTAATAGGGATTGTCGCTGTCCTTGACCGAATTGCAGAGAATTGATCTGCCGTCTTCTTCTATGGTACTGATAAAGGAACGGTTGACGGAAATACAGAGAAGAGAATCTGTATCTACAGAGATACAGGAGAATTCCTTCTCGGGAGCAATCAGAATCACGCCGTGATGAGGAAGAATACAGGGAACAGATTCATCCGGAAGGATAAGCGTGATGGATCCGCTGAGGGGGATAAAGAATCGAAAGTCTTCTGATGCCGGCGCGTGCAGATAAAACGTATTCAGGATATGAGCGTGGATATCAACATGGATATGTCTGTTTATTTTCATGCAAATACCTCCAGTCATTTCTTTGTCTCTTGATTTTCATAGATTAGTTGACACTACCCTATTCTTTGATTTTGTATTCACCATTTGCTCCTTAAGTCCTTATATATGCTTCTCAAGCGTTACCAGGCGGACTTCATTGTAACTCAGAGAAGCGGTCAGGTCGAAATGGTCTTCGACGGTTACTGCCTGTATCTCGACAGATGGAGCGGAATCATGGAGAAGAAATTCATACTCCTCCGCACGGAGATCATTCCAGTAATTGAGCTTTCGCCAGCTGTTCAGTATATTTCCGTGAAGCAGGTCGATCTGTTCTTCACGCATCAGATAATTGCCTGGTTCGACGCCTCTGATACGCAGCGTCAGATCCAGCGGGGGTTCACTCTCAAAGGCAGAAAACGGATAGTGAAGGACATCTTTTCCGCGTGGAGTCATGGCAAACTCCTTATTCAGCCGAACCAGACGGAAAAACAGGATGTGCCAGTTTGCCCCGTTTCTCGTTACGATATAGTTTCGTGATCGCGCGACACAGATATTATCCAGAAGATTAAGCATGCGCAGAGCATAAAAACCGGATTTCGGCAGTCCGCTGGCGGATACGATGCCGTTGCCGCCCCAGAAAGGCCTTCCGGTGATTTCGTACTGGAGAGAGGTGTCGGATGCCAGCCAGTAAGCAATTACCTGCGCAAGAGAGTGGTTCTGAATCATCTGATACACAAGATATGCTGAAGGGTAGGTGGAATCGTTGATGAAATTTCCCGAACTTGTAAAGGCTCCAAGCTCTGTTACATAGAGCGGCGTATGGGCAAAACCTTCCTCTCTGAGAATTTCACTCATAGCAGTTAGTTTGATCTGCAGCAGATCTGTCTCGGAGCTTACCGGATAATTGCCGTCATCGTGAGAATTTACCGGAAGATAAGGAAAGTAGATTACGGAAATAAAGTCCGGCCGGTGTGTCATATGGCACAGCGAGGTCAGATATGTGCGATAGCTTTCCGGTTCTCTGTAAAGATTAAAGCCGGG
The DNA here is from genome assembly GCA_900314295.1 of uncultured Lachnospiraceae bacterium. GTDB lineage: Bacteria > Bacillota > Clostridia > Lachnospirales > Lachnospiraceae > Bilifractor. The sequence continues at coordinate 4,773 of OMUU01000028.1, forward strand.
ACCTCCAAGCCTTGCCTTGGGGAGGATATTCTTCAGAAGCGCTGCGGTCTGCTGAAAACGGCGCGAGTATTTTGACGGTGGTTCCATGGAAGCAAGGCTCGCACTGTATCGCGCCCAGAGCTCAAACTGCCACAAGGAAACTTCTTCTATTCCATAGCGGTTCACACAGGCCCGGATCAGAGCCGAAAAGAGCTCCGGGAATTCTCTGTCATAGGAAGTATAGTCTGCAAGATTCCGGTAATCGCTGTTCGGATCTTCCGGTTCCTGATAGATATGAAATGGTTTGCCGCTCAGCTCGATGAACGGTTTCAGATGAAGCTTCAGCATAAAATCTACGGCGTCAAAAAAACGGCTGAAATCATAGTAAGTTCGGATTGGTGGATCAGGATGCCGGATCAGCTTTGAGAATTCCAGAAAACGTGCGTATTGAAAATGAAGCGCGTCCTGAATGATTTTCAGAGAATAACGGTATCTGGGATTTTCAAAATCAGAGGCAGCGCCTGTATTGAGGAGCACATTCCAGGGGCATCTCAGGACTTCTGAAGGAGAAGGGGAGATGTCGGCTGTGACTGTTGTGCTCGCGGGAGCTTTTTCAGGTGCGTCAAAGCTTCCGGGAAGATAATTGTAGAGATAATCCATGATCAGTGGATAGTCTGTGATTCGCATAAACTCCGGCGGCATGGGAGGAATTGCCATAAGCCGATGCAGGTTCACATACTTTCCGGGAGTGGTATGAAACGATTCTTCGAATGCCTTCAGGAAAGACGCCTGGTTAGGAAATCCGGACAGGGAAGCGACGCGCGACAGAGGCTCGTCTGTCTTCTGGAGAAGAAGGAGTGCCAGTGCCAGACGGGGCTTCGTGACAAGTTCTATGAAACCGGTATGCATTTTTTTGCGGATGAAGGAAGAAAGATACTGCGGGGTGCATCCGAGCTCTTTCGAGGCATGCTCCAGAAGACAGCGGGAGCGGTAGTTCTCATTGATATAGTTCATTAAACGGTCTTCATAGCTGTCCGTGCAATTGCTTCTTTCCGCGGAAAAATGACGCAGGAAGTCGAAGGCCAGCAGAAGAATCTGCGTTCGTGGGCCAGAGGAACGGTGGGTGTGACAGGAAGCAACGAGAGAGGCGAGATCTGCGGCGTATTCTCTCTTTTCAGAGGAGGGGTGCTGTCCGGAAAAATAGGAGAGTTCTGAATATTCCGGGCCTAACACATCTGCCAGAAGCCAGGGGTGGAATTCAAGCAGGATGACGGTGGAGCTTTTCAGAGGGATTATGGAGCAGGTTTCATCCGGTTTTATATAAAGAATGTCGGAAGGAGCAAGCAGATAGGAATCCTTATTGGTCTGGATTTTCAGACTCCCCGACAGAAGACAAAAAAAGTCAGACGAAGGCCGCTGCATTGAAAAAGACTTGGAAATCTGTCCGAAAAAGGAGCAGACAGGCGGAATAACAGATGAAATTTCGTACACTGGGCACCTCCACGGTTTTGTGCAATGAGCTATGAACCTGAAATAGTGTGTGATTTTTAAATGATTCAGATGCAATCACATCATATACTTCGGATTATACCAGGAATTATATAAAATCACGAAGAAAAATAAAAGAAAAGATTAAAAAAACATATTAAAAAATTAATGCGCGACTCGCATGAGTGAATTTTTATATCAAAGATCATAAAAATGAGCAAGTGCAGGGAGAAAAAAGCTTACCTGTGAAAGAGAAGATGAACCGTTATTTTGGGTATACTGTCATCACAAGCAAATCGTACAGCACATATGGTGCCAGTGCCATATGGAGAGTGCTGTAAAATTGAGTATTACGTATTTGGGAGGAGAAAAGCATGAAAAAGAAGCTGGTATCCATTATTCTTTCCGGAATCATGGCGGCATCGGTTCTTGCCGGTTGCGGAGGAACAGCAACAGAGGAGGGAGCAGAGACCTCGGAATCTGCAGCTTCTGCAGAATCAACGGAGGCTGTAGGTTCAGGCAGCAGTGTATCATCAACGTCAGGATCGGCAGCGGCAAAGAAGGTTTCCGATGGAGATGTTGTAGATATCGAGATGTACGGTCTGGGATTTTTTGGTGAAAACGGGCTGGATGAGGTCATGGATGAGATCAACAAGATCTCTGAGGCGAAGATCGGCGTCCATGTAAACTATCACATTCTTGATATTGCGACATATATGCAGCAGATGCCGCTGATGCTGACCGGAGGAAGTGATCAGGTAGACCTGATCATGGATACGGCAATGCCGACCACCAGCTTCTCCACCTTTACGGCACAGAATCAGCTGATGGACATTTCTGAGTATCTGGATGATTATGCGCCGGATGCCAAGAAACTGCTGAGCGAATATCTCCCGGCGACTACCATTGACGGAGCGGTTTACGCGCTTCCTGCATACAGAACTTACAATTCCAGTTATTACATTATCATGCGCAAGGATATCCTGGATGAACTGGGACTTACGGAAAAGGCACAGAACCTGTCCTCGTGGAGTGAGTTCAAGGAACTTCTCCAGACGGTTCATGATTCTCAGGATAAGCTTCCGGACAATATGAAGACGACTGCCATGCTGTGCAATGCAGATACGCAGGGAAATGTCATGATGGGAACTTATACAGATACCGCTGCGGACAGCTTTGCGGATGACTATGGATTTGACGTTCTCGGGGACGCAAACCGGATTATCCGGGCGAATGATGACGGTACCGTGGACAATTATTTTGCAAGCGATGATTACAAGGCGAGTGTTGAGAGAACCATCGACTTTTATAACAGCGATCTGATCTATAAGGATTCTGCCACCGCGCAGGACGGAGCAGATCAGCAGATGGCCAACGGCGTGACCTTCGCATATACTGTTCAGTCTGAAATCGGCGTAGAACAGGCGAAGAAATCTGCTACCGGATACGATGTGGTATGCGTGCCATACCTGGATGTTCCGGTACAGTCCTCGAATGTAAACACCTGGGGATGGTCTGTTCCCTCAACCTCTGAAGAGCCGGAAGCGGCTGTGGCTTTCATGAATTTGATGTACACCGATCCGGATATCGAGAACCTCTTTGTATACGGCATTGAGGGCAGGGATTATGAACTGAATGACCAGGGAGAAGCTAAGCTTCTGGATACCAAGGAGTACCAGAACAGTGACTTCTTCTTTGGAAACCAGTTTAATGCATATCCTGCGGAGGGCACAGGATCGGATTTCCGCACAAAAGCAAAGGAAGCTCTGGATAATGCCGAGATTTCCCCGTATTTTGGTTTAGTGGTCAACACCGAACCCATCGCAAACGAGCAGACGGCGCTTTCAGCGGTTCTGAAGAAATACGAAAATGCATTGGAATCCGGATCCGCCGATATCAGTACATTAGATGCGATGAACAGTGAGCTGGAGGGCGCGGGACTGCAGAAGTATCTCGATTATTATCAGGAACAGCTGGATAACTGGAAAGCAGAGCAAAAATAATACAGTCTGAAAAGAATATCCGGCATTGACCGGATATTCTTCTTATGAGGAAAGAACAGATGATGAAAACACAGGGCACAAAAAATCAAAATACGGAAATACAAAGTGCCAAGAAAGCAGAGCCGGGTATTTTGGAAAACGTTCTGCGTCTGGCACCAGCGGTACTTGCGGTTGTGGCGGTGGCGCTGTTATTCGTTCTCCCCTTTGCCACGTATCAGTATAAGCAGCGGACCTACGGTATCCTGGGCAGATCCTTTCTGTTTGGTACGAGGATTGCGGGAGGAAGACATGAGGTAGGACAGAGCACGGTTCTTTGGATTTTTGTGGTATCCATGGCTGTTGTTCTGGTTTCGTCACTTATAAAGTTCAGAAAGCGGGTGGTTTCAGAGGAGATCATGACGGTTGCGGGAATCGCCGGCCTTGTTTCCTCCGCGTTTATGGCGTCCAATGTGGCCGGAATGTTGGAGGGAGTGAAGAAGACCGCGGCATCCACCGGAGCGGTGGCATCTGTGGTTCTGAGTATTCTGGTAATTGTCTGCGGCTTGTATGCACTGCGGGAGCATAAAGTATTGTGCTCTCTGGACTTCATGGTTCTTCCTGGTCTTCTGTACTTTATCATCAACAACTATATCCCGATGTTCGGCATCTACATCGCGTTTAAGAAGATTGACTATTCGAAGGGACTCTGGGGAAGTGACTGGGTCGGCTTTGATAATTTCAAGTATCTTTTCTCTACAACAGATGCATGGGTAATCACCAGAAATACACTTCTGTACAATGCGGCGTTCATTGTTTTGGGGATTGTGTCCGGACTGGTGGTCGGCATCTGTCTGTCAGAAGTGGCCCGGAAAGCAATGCAGAAATTCTATCAGACCTCAATCCTTCTGCCGCAGCTGATTTCTTTTGTCATTGTTTCTTATATTGTCTATGCGCTTTTGAGCAATGAGACGGGACTGATTACGAAAGCGTTGGGGTCTGCGGCACCGAACTTTTATGCGGACAAGACCTGGTGGCCGTTTATCCTGATTTTCATCAACGTCTGGAAGCAGCTGGGATACAATGGGATCATTTTCCTCTCGTCGATAGTCGGTATTGATTATGGTATCTATGAGGCGGCAAGGGTGGACGGAGCTACAAGATGGCAGATGATCTGGAAGATTACAATTCCGCAGCTGAAGCCGACGATCATGACGCTGTTCCTGCTGCAGGTGGGACGTATCTTCTATTCGGATTTCGGTCTGTTCTATCAGGTTCCGCTGAATGCAGGCGCGCTTTATGACGTAACGAATACCATCGATACCTACGTGTACCGTGCGTTGATGGTCAACAACAATATTTCTCTGGCTTCCGCGGCAAGTACCTATCAGGCGATCGTAGGCTTTGCGATTGTACTGGTGGTGAATCTGATCGTCCGCAAAGTTGATAAAGAGAACGCCATGTTCTGATGAAAGGAGGAAAATCTGAATGAACGATACAAGTGTAAAAGGAAAAGGAGAGAAGAGATTTCAGGTCATTATCAACATTATTCTGATGATCTTTGCGCTGTGTGCGATTCTTCCTTTTATTCTGCTTCTTTCTTCTTCGCTTACGGACGATTCCGTTCTGATGCAGTTCGGTTATAACTTCTGGCCGAGAAAATTTTCAGCTTACGCATATCAGTATCTGTTTACATCCAATGGAGGAGGCATTCTCCGTTCGTACGGGATCACGATACTGGTCACGGCTATTGGTACGGTGATACATCTTCTGGTGGGCCCGCTTCTTGCATACCCGCTGTCCAGAAGAGATTATAAAAGGGCAGGTCTTGTTACCTTCCTGATTTTCTTCACGATGCTGTTCAACGGCGGCATTGTGCCGTCCTATCTGATGTGGACGGGTGTCTTTCATGTGAAGAATACGATATGGGCGCTGATTTTTCCAACGCTTCTCATGAATGGATTTTTTATCATTCTGTACAAGAACAATTTTGCCACAAACATTCATCCGGCGCTGATTGAGGCGGCAAAAATCGACGGCGCAGGAGAGTGGTATATCTACTTCAAAATCATTCTCCCGTTGTCGCTGCCGATTCTCGCGACGATCGGTCTCATGGTAGGCCTGGGGTACTGGAATGACTGGGCAAACGGACTGTACTACATCACAGATACGAATCTGTACTCCCTTCAGCTGCTTCTGAAGAGTATCATCGATAACATTCGGAATCTGGCAAACATGAGTGTGAACACGGGAAGCGCGGCAGCATCTCTCCCTTCCAACTCCATCCGGATGGCGATGGCAGTGGTCGGAATTATTCCTGTCATGGTTTTGTATCCCTTCTTCCAGAAGGCATTCGTGGCAGGTATTTCGCTCGGCGGCGTGAAAGAATAAGGGAAACAAATAAGACAGGCGGTAAAGTCGTATGGCAAGAATCTTTGATCTGGACAATCCATTTTTTTCAGCAGTCAGCAAGATCTTATCGGTGATCGGGCTGAATTTTCTGTGGCTGGCTCTATGTGTTCCTGTGGTCACTGCGGGGGCTTCCTGCACGGCATTCTATTATACGATTCAGAAGAACATCAAGAACAGCCGTGGCTATATGTTCTCGGATTTTATGAAAAGCTTTAAGGAAAATTTCAAACAGGCCACCGGAATATGGATGATCCTGCTGGCAGTGCTGACGCTCTTTCTGTTGGACCTGGCAGCCGTAAAGACACTGATTCACATGGGCCGGATTCCGGAAGGCACTCAGTATTTCTTTTATATTCTGATGATTCTTATCGGGGTATATGCAGTCTGGACCTTCGCATGTCTGGCGCGGTTCGAAAATACGGTGAAGCAGACGATGAAAAATGCGGCTTTGCTGATGATTTCCAGTCTTCCGGTTTCTTTGGCAGTTTTTGCGCTTGCGGCGGGAGCGGTTCTGATTATCTGGCTGATGCCGGTCACTGTTCTGGTAATGCCGGCGACAGCCCTCTGGCTTGCCTCGGTGTTGCTGGAAAAGGTGTTCCGGAAAGGAATGTCAGAGGAAGACAAGCGGGAGGAGGATGCACGGAATCTGGTATACCATGACGATTATACAGAAGAGAAGGAACCCGGAAAATATGAATAAGAGCGATGCGGCAGTGGAGCGGAATCTCCCCACCGGGAAACACAGGGTGAGAAAGAGGGCTGGTCAGATTCTGCTCCTGTGTCTTCTTTCGGCAGGGGTCCTCGCTGGCTGCGGGCAGGAAGAACGGAAAGCCGATTCTGTTCTGCAGGTGACGCTTGTCGGAGCGGACTCCCTGGAGGAAGAGAAAAGCAGCCTATTGGAAGATTACCGAAAGGCGGCCGGATATGAGGACGGAGAAACACTAACGCTGGATACAAGCCTTTATTATGACCCGGGGGCGCAGGATCAGAGATCGGCTTCCTCTCTGCAGATCCTTGCGGCACAGTTTCTCTCCGGGGAAATCGACGTCTTTGCCGGGGACAAGGAGCTGTTTGAAAAGGAAGCTGAGAATCATGCATTCCTGAATCTGGAGGAAGCGGTACCGGAATCCGTGCTGGAGGAATACAGGGATGCTCTGATTTACAGTGAAGATGATTCAGATGGGGGATCTTACCCTTCGGGGATTCTTCTGAAAGATACACGACTTACGGAGGACCGCTTCTATAGCGAGGGACAGATCATTGCCATCGGAGTAGGAAGCAGGTCCGCTTCGCCGGAGGAGGCAGGCAGTTTTATTACCTATCTGCTGACCGGCCGGGCAGACAGCCTGTCGGAGAGAGCGGTTGTTAAGCAAGGAAGCTCTCAATGAGAGCTCATAATTGGCTATTTTTCATTTTAAACGATGATGCGCTGAATTGTTACAAATAGAACCAAAAAGAAGAAAAAAGAACGGGAGGTAGAAGGATGTTTGATGATTTTTTGATCCGAAAGGACAGCTTGAAGAATGTTACCCGTGATGGAAAAACTGTCGGGTTTTGTTTCGGAGTCAGAATCGCGGATTATCGCGGTTGCTTCTTGTCGCTGCATAACGGATATTATATATCTGTAGATGGCGTGGAGTACCCGAGAGAACTGCAGCGCTTCGGGATCAACGGAAAAGCGCCGAGAACCTTCGAAGAAATCAAAAAATGCTGCTGGGAGCATTGGGATTTTGACGATGAGGGAATGGTGTACGTAGAGAAGGAGGGCGGACTGACACCTGGCATGCACAGAGTAGGACTTCAGCAGTCCGTCCTTTCACAGTACGGCTATATGCCCTGGGACGAGGAATGGGTAAAGAATCCTCCGGTACCGGGAAGCGGCGCCGGTTCCGGAAAGACTGCGAATATCTGTTATTATGACTTGAAATTACAGGAAGGAGAGGTTGAAATATGATTAAGAGAGGCGTTTCCTTATACAGCTATCAGCAGTCCCAGTTCTTTAAAAAGCTGGATCTGAAGGGACAGATCCGTGAAGTAAGAGAAGGACTCGGGACAGACGGTATCGAAATCATTGATGAGGCTGCCATCCCTCATTATCCCTTCCCATCAGAAGAATTTATCTATGACTGGCATAGCTATATGGCAAGATATCGCATGAAGGCGGTAACCATGGATGTTTATATGGATGTGCATCAGTTCCGGGATCATGTCATGACACATGAAGAAGCGGCAGAGCATCTGAAACAGGATATCATGCTGGCTCACAAGCTTGGATTCCGGAATGTTAGAACCCTTGTGCTTGTTCCGACAGATGTCATTGAGATGTGTATTCCAACCGCGGAAAAATATGATGTTAAGATCGGCAAGGAAATTCACGCACCATGGCCGATTAAGCCGGGCGGGCAAATCAAGGCGAAAAAGGGGATGGCGGCTGCTGTGAATTTTCGTATGGTGGATGAGCTTCTGGAATTAAAGGAGCGGACGCATACAGAGCATATCGGTCTGGTTCCGGACTTTGGTATTTTCCAGTATCGGCCGTCGGAGGTTGCCGTTGACTATGTGAAGCGGCATGCGAAGAATCCTGAGGCGGTGGACTGGATTCTGGAAAATGCCGTGAATTATTCTCACGATGAGATCCTTACGCTCGTGGACGAGAAATTCCCCGGACACGGGATTCCGGGAAGCGATGTGGAACGAATGGCCACGCATGAGTCCAGCGCAAAGCCGGAGGATATCATTGACATCATTCCGCATATTGTAAGCATCCACGGGAAGTTCTACAACATGACAGAGATTCCGGGACAGCCCGGCCACTATGAGGATAAATGTATCGACTATGAAACTCCGATGAAGTATCTGCGTGAATACGGCTATGACGGCTATATTGATTCAGAGTTTGAAGGACAGAGAGACCAGCAGGATCAGGGCGTAGAACACCTGGTAGACGAAGTAGAGCAGGTAAGAAGACATCATGAGATGCTGAGGAGACTCTCTGGAGAGTAAAGAAACTAAGATAGATCAATTTCTGGCTCTTATCGGATCATTTTGCGTATCCGATACTGCTCCGGGGTTATATGGTTATATTCCTTGAACTTCCGGCCGAAATAGCTTGGACTGGCAAAGCCACAGTCTGAAGCTATTTCGGCTATTTTTTTGTCCGAATTGGAAAGAAGCTCTACTCTGGCATGGGCGATCCGGATTTCAGTCAGATGGGTGATTATCGTTTTCTTCATATCACGCCGGAATATGCTGCAGATGTATTCCCTGGAATAGCCGAGAGAAGCAGACAGTTGTTCGAGAGATATATCTTCGTTGTAATGATCCTCCAGATAGACGGCGATCTGCTGGGATATCGGGTGGCTTCCCTCAGGAGCAGAGGCTTTGAGGAGAGAAGTGTTTTCTGATAGATCTAGCAGAAACGAATAAAGCTGTTTGGAAGCGATGAGTTTTTGGTTCAATCCCACATGCTGCAGGTCGGGAGAGCCCGTGCACAGGAGCTTTTCAAACTTGGCTGTTGCGTGCAAAAAGAAAGAAGATTCCGCAAAGTGGTAGGCACCCGGGTTTGAAATGCCTAAATCCTGCGCCAGCACGGTGAGACAGTTTCCGTCAAATCCGATAAGATTCATACGGAGAAGATTGCTTTGTGCATGATATTCATGGGGAATATGGGAGGGGATGATGAAACCGTCTCCCTTATTGATCTGGTATTGTTTGTCGGAAATTTTAAGGATAGCGGTACCCTCTGATACCTGAAAACATTGCCAGATTGGAATACCATAGGGGCGGCTTACGGGTTCCTGCAGGTAGTCAATACCGAGAATTAGAAGGCGCAGCGGGATGTGGTCTGTTTCGTAACGGGTATAACCTATTGAATAAAACATATTGGCCCCTTTCCTATATATCTACTATTCTTCGATAGTGTAAAATATCTTGTGTAAACGATAGTTCCTCAGGTATGGAAAAGGGAACCGATTTCCTGTAAAGTGTTAAGCACCACACAAAACACA
>OMUU01000031.1 GCA_900314295.1 uncultured Lachnospiraceae bacterium
TTCTCTTCTTCCTCTTTGTTCTCTTCTTCCTCTTTGTTCTCTTCTTCCTCTTTGTTCTCTTCTTCCTCTTTGTTCTCTTCTTCCTCTTTGTTCTCTTCTTCCTCTTTGTTCTCTTCTTCCTCTTTGTCCTCTTCGCTTTCCTCTTTAACCTGCCCCTCTTTAACCTGTTCCTCTTTATCCTGTTCCTCTTTAACCTGCTTCTGTTCGGTCTGCTTCTCGTTTGCGTATCCCGCTTCAAGATGCTCCTGTCTTTGAGCCTCTTCTTCCCGGAACAATCTCTCCGCGTCAAACCTTCTGGTCTCGGAATTCTTCAGAGCCTCTGCCCGCTCTTCCTCAAGCCGTTCCTCTTTCTCCTTCTGCTCCATTTCCGCGGACCGCACCTCCTGTGACACTTTCTCCGCGTCACGAATCAGTTCCATTCCCCTCTTCCTGATGTCATCCATGTCGCTCATAGGCACCCCCTGGCAGTTTTGATTCTTCCTCTGGCAATGATAACAATCATATTCAAATGACAAAAATCATATTCATTAAGAAGAATCGTTCTTTTGATTTCTCAATTTTGCTTTTTGATTCTTGATTTATTAAACATATGCTCACTTGTTCATATGTATATTATCACAATACACCCTGCTCCTGTGTTTGTCAACCCGTCCCATCTGTCAAATCACGAATTTCAACGGTAACCCTTCCAGACAATTACCATCCTAACTCCACGAAGCCATTTCTGACGGTACTCTCACCTCGACTTATACCGTCCCATCTGTCAAATCATGAATTTCAACGGTAACCCTTCCAGACAATTACCATCCTAACTCCACGAAGCCGAAGAAGCGAGGCTGTCGCACCATCCAGTACAACAGCCTCGCCTCTAATATGATTCTTATCTGCTTTTTATCTGCTTTTTATCTGCTTTTTATCTGCTTCTTATCGGAAACTCTTCACCCAGTTCACCAGGGAATCGTGCCAGATATTTTCCGCCACATCGTGCTTCATCTGATCCGTGATGGGACCGTTTGCCGCCAGCTTCGCCAGAATTGCCGCCTGCAGCTCTTCGACCGTCATCTCCTCATATGATTTTCCGGAAGCCTCTTTTAACAGCCTCTCGGCCCTTTCCTCCACGCTTTCCTCCGGCTCCTGTTTATCCGCCTGCTGTCCCCCGCAAGCAGCCGGAATATCCGAATTGCCTGAATTCATCCCATTTGCCATGCCTGCCACACTATCCGAATCATCTGAATCATCTGAATTTCCCGCTTTTGCCATGCCTGCTGAACGATCCGAATCACCTGAATTTCCCGCTTTTACCATGCTTGCCGAAGTCTCTGTGCCTTCAAGTTCCACAGCCGTGTCCCCTGTCGATAAAGTTTCTTCAGCATCTCTGTTCACCGGATCCGGCATCTTCTCTTCAGATTCCACTCCGGGGTTCTCCTCAGATTTCGCTTCAGATTCCGCTCCGGATGAAACCACTCTGCGTTCCTCTGAGTTCTCCGGGAGTTCTTTCCCTTCCTTAACAGGAATCCAGATCTCACCGGAATTTGCCTTAACCGTAACAGTCAACTGTCCGTTCTGTGCGGATACCTGCTCACCGCTAAGACCTCCAACAAAGCGTTCCACACCCTCAGCGGATATGGTCATGGTAAAGTCGCTGTCGTCGTTGTTGACCGTTACGAGAATGTTCTCTCCATTCCACTCTCTCGCGAACGCATACTGCCGGTTTGTGAGCAGCAATTCCTTGTAGATTCCGTAGGAAAGCGCCTTCTCCGACTGCCGGATTCTGCCAAGCGCGGCAATTTCCCCGGTGATCGGGTTTGTCCGCACCGCATCCCTGTAATCCTCCAGATGCAGCTCCGGACGAAGCGACGCGTCGCTTCCCCACTCCTTCCGGCCCTCGATGCCGAACTCCGACCCATAATATATGGAAGGAACGCCGGGAAGCGTATAGAGCAGGATATGCACCGGATACATGTGTGCCTTGTTGTTCAGCTTGGTATAGATCCTCTCCACGTCATGATTGTCCACAAAATTGTAAAGCCGCAGGCCCTCCGGACGGTTGCCGCCCATCTCATAGAGCCGTCTCACTGTGTGCGCGATCTCAAAATAATTGTGCTCATTATGTCCGGAATACAGTGCCTTATGCAGGCTGTAGTTCGTAACCGCGTGCAGCATCTCCGGGTTCACCCAGCGGGTATAATCCCCGTGAATCACCTCGCCCATCAGCCAGAATTCCGGCTTCACCTCATTGGCCGTCCGGCGCAGGCACTTCATAAAATCAAAATCCAGAACATCCGCCGCATCCAGACGAATTCCGTCCACATCAAATTCCTTTACCCAGAAACGAATCGTATCACAGATATATTTCTGCACCTCCGGATTCTTCTGGTTCAGTTTGACCAGCAGATTATATCCGCCCCAGTTCTCATAGGAAAAACCATCGTTGTACTCATTGTTACCGCCAAAGTTCACATTGCAGTACCACCCTGTGTACGGAGAGTTCTCCCGATTTTTCTGAATATCCTTGAATGCAAAGAAATCCCTGCCTGTGTGATTGAAAACGCCGTCAAAAATGACCCGAATCCCGGACGCATGACATCTTGCGACAAAGTCCTTCAAATCCTCATTGTCTCCCAGCCTGCTGTCCAGCTTCCGGTAATCGGTGGTGTCATATCCATGACTGGATGATTCAAAGAGCGGCCCGATATACAGCGCATTGCATCCGATTTCCTTCATATGTCCGATCCAGGGAATCAGATCCCTCAGCCTGTGTACCGGTTCTCCGTAATCATTCTGCTTCGGCGCACCGGCAAGCCCCAACGGATATATATGATAAAATACAGCCTCCTCATACCATGCCATAATTCTTCCTCCCCTCTTTCAAGAAAGTAAATAAACGACTATCGATTATATCATCTCTACCCTTGCATCATACAAACAACACACCTATTATAACAGACAGACATCACGAACTCGTAACGTCTCTCGAGCTTGCATCCGAAAGATCACACCTATTATAACAGGCTCACCGCGCACGCCAACCCTGTTCATATCGTTTTCTCCTGGTATTAACACACCGCTCAGATAACAAAATTACCACAGTTTTGCATTATTGTCGACAACACGAATCCTTCGCATTCTGCTGCGGCACACTGCTCGTTACCGTTCACGCGCCACCTAAAACGGCTAAGATTTTACAGTACCTTTGCCTGAGCATTACTGGCTGTTAAAAGTTTTATCCGT
>OMUU01000018.1 GCA_900314295.1 uncultured Lachnospiraceae bacterium
GAGCAGTCTGGAAGCTCGTCGGGCTCATAACCCGAAGGTCATAGGTTCAAATCCTGTCCCCGCTACTTGGGACAATATCCCGTTTAACGCCCAGATAGCTCAGTCGGTAGAGCAGAGGACTGAAAATCCTCGTGTCACTGGTTCGATTCCGGTTCTGGGCACTTTATTATGGGCCATTAGCTCAGGTGGTAGAGCACTTGACTTTTAATCAAGTTGTCCGGGGTTCGAGTCCCCGATGCTTCATACACTTCCGGTAAGCATCGCTTACCGGTCTTTTTTATTGTATAAGTCCAGTCGCAAGCTGCGAATCAGCGAAGTGTCGCGGGGACTTATACATTAAGTTACTGTTCATGCGCCATCTGAAACGGCTAAGATTTTACAGTACCTTTGCCTGAGCATTACTGGCTGTTAAAAGTTTTATCCGTGAATTCTTCAAGAAGTGGATTGCGAGGACTGTCTGACGAAGGCGCTTGCGCCTGAGGAGTTCCGCAGCTTCATAAAATCAGGATAAAACTTTGTTACAGCCAGTTTGCGAATGACAACAGGACTGTAAAATCCTTGCCGTACATAGTTGTGACTGAACAGTAACACCCAATGTCTATATATCAAGTACATTTCCGTCCGTATCCTTAAGGACGACATTTCTGTCATTTTGCCCGCCTGTATGGAGAACTATATAGGTTCCGATTCTGTCGTACCGTCTGGAACGGGTCAGGCTTCCGGGATTGATCAGCAGAACACCTTTTTCCTCACGAATCAGAGGAATATGGGTATGCCCGAAGCAGACGATGTCGGCATGATTCCGCATTCCGGAGCCTGTCAGAACATCCGTATCGTAATTTACGAAGTGATGATGTCCGTGGACAACCAGTACCGTATGATCGCCCACCTGCGATATACGCTCTTCCGGGAAAGCAGAGCGGAAATCACAGTTTCCGCTTACCGCCAGAAGGCGGAACTCCGCCCGGTGCTTCAGAACAAGGTCCAGGCTGCACTGCGCATCTCCACAATGAATCAGCACGTCGAAGGGCCATTCTGCCTCAATGATCCGGTTCATGGAAAGAATGTCTCCATGATTGTCAGAAAAGATCAGGACTTTATTTAGTCTTTTGTTCATTGCTTAAAGCCATGCATGGATCTGGCTGTATACGCCCTCTCCGTCGAGGAGGTATTTGTGGAGAAGCTCCACCGCCGGGCCGGACTCGCCGAACACATCTTTGACGCCGATCCGGAGCACCGGAACCGGTGCCTTCGCGGAAAGCACCTCACAGACCGCTCCGCCGAGTCCGCCGATCACGGAATGCTCCTCTACGGTCACGACCCGTCCTGTCTTCTTCGCGGACGCAAGGATAAGCTCCTCATCCAGAGGCTTGATCGTGTGAATATTGATGACCTCTGCGGATACGCCGTCCGCCGCCAGCTTTTCCGCTGCCTCCAGCGCCGACTGGACTTCCAGCCCTGTCGCGACGATGGTCAGATCCTTTCCCTCGCGGAGGGTGATGCCCTTCCCGATCTCAAACCGGTAGTCCGGCCGGTCGTTAATGACCGGAACTGCCAGACGTCCGAACCGCAGATACACCGGTCCCTTGTACGCGTATGCCGCTTCCACCGCCGCCCTCGCCTCGATGTCATCCGACGGTACAATGACGGTCATACCAGGAATCACCCGCATCAGCGCGATATCCTCCAGACACTGGTGAGACGCCCCGTCCTCTCCGACGGAGATGCCGGCGTGTGTCGCGCCGATCTTTACGTTCAGATGCGGATAGCCGATCGAGTTTCTGACCTGTTCATAGGCCCGGCCCGCCGCAAACATCGCAAAGCTGCTCGCGAAGGGAACCATCCCCGCCGCAGCCAGTCCCGCCGCGACACCCATCATATTGCCCTCAGCGATTCCGCAGTCGATGTGACGCTCCGGAAATACCTTCTTAAATATTCCCGTCTTGGTTGCTCCGGCAAGATCCGCATCCAGAACCACGAGGTCGTCGTGCTTTTTCCCGAGCTCTACCAGAGCGTTTCCGTAGCTTTCCCGGGTGGCGATTTTCTTTACTTCTGACATAATGCTTCACCTGCTTTCTTCAGTTCTTCCATTGCCTGTGCGTATTCTTCGTCGTTCGGCGCTTTTCCGTGCCAGCCGCAGTTGTTCTCCATGTAGGAGACGCCCTTTCCCTTCACGGTCCGGCAGATGATTGCCGTAGGCATGCCCTTGATCTCTTCCGCCTCGCGGAACGCCGCGCGGAGCTGATCGAAGTCGTTTCCATCCGCCACGGAGATCACATGGAAGCGGAATGATGCAAACTTCTTGTCGAGCGGAAGGGGTGAATTGACCTCCTCCAGCGTTCCATCGATCTGGAGGTTGTTGTAATCCACGATTACGGTGAGGTTGTCCAGCTTCTTGTCACCCGCGAGCATCGCGGCCTCCCAGACCTCGCCCTCCTCGCACTCGCCGTCTCCGAGCAGCGTGTATACATGGTAGCTTGCTTTTGTGAGCTTCGCGGCAAGCGCCATTCCGCAGGCAACGGAAACGCCCTGTCCCAGGGAACCGGTCGACATGTCCACACCGGGTGTATCGTTCATGTTCGGATGGCCCTGCAGATAGGAGCCCACATGACGGAGCGTGACGAGATCCTCCTTCGGGAAATAGCCTCTCTCTGCGAGCACAGAATAAAGACCCGGCGCGCAATGTCCCTTGGAAAGGACGAAACGGTCGCGGTCCGTTTTCTTCGGATCGCGCGGGTCAATGTTCTTCAGCTCCTCAAAATACAGATAAGTAAAAATATCCGCCGCTCCGAGAGATCCGCCCGGATGGCCGGATTTTGCGGAATGTACGGCGGTTACAATGTCCTTGCGGACTTCATTTGCAATTTTCTG
>OMUU01000165.1 GCA_900314295.1 uncultured Lachnospiraceae bacterium
TTTAAGAATTTCATGCGTTGGTTTGGGAAACCCCAACCTCGATGAATAATTCAGGTGAATGTATTATTTTCCAACCAAAGACCTCTCTCCCACTTCGGAAAAGAGGTCTTAATGATATACTCGATATCTTCTAAATCGTTACATATATTCAAACATTTCGTCCATCCAACCTTCCGCAGATGTTCCATACCCACACGCGATTCCATGCCCTCCCGTGGGGTATATGTGAAGGAGACAAGGATTTCCTGCCCGTTGCATTGCTTCTGCCCATTCTACAGTATTTCGAACCGGTACCAGCCGGTCATCCTCGCATGCCCAGGCATATGTCTTTGGCATGCCGGAAGATACATGTCTGTAGGATGCATATTCGTCCCTTTTGTCCCTATCCGGGCACAGCTTTCCCATAAGGGAAGAATCCGCTTCCGTTACTGCATAACCCAGAGTCATTTTCTGCGGCATCGGGCAAATCTTCCGGTAACATTCAACACGTGCGTCCTTCTCCAGTTCTGTAAGAACCCGCTCTTTCATTGTATCTATCATCGTAACCGTAGAGGAGCACAAATGCCCGCCCGCGGAAAAACCGGCGATCATCAGGTCATCTGCCTTTACGCCATCCCTCTCTGCATTGGCGAATACATGAAGCAGGGCCAGGGTTAAATCCTCCTGCTGCGCAGGAAACAGATTCGGGAGTCTCCTGTACCGGAGAATGTAAGGACGGTAACCATGTTCATAGAATCTATTCGCTACTCCAAATCCCTCATTCACCATGGCCAGAGTAACATATGCCCCTCCCGGACAGATAATAACTCCGGGTCTTTTCTCCTCCGGACGCATAACAGGTGTAAAGAGGCACACACCACTTTTGGTATTATCAAAGAGGACCTCCTGTCCTTCCTTCCACAGGGATCGGATCTCCCATTTATTCTCGTCAAATATCTCTATCGATAAATTTGCGGCATCTACAATTTCCTGCGAATCAAACGGCATATCCCAGGGAGTTCTGACCGTTTCCGCAATTTCCCGCCACGTTTTATCATGTGCATTTCCCGGAATTAAGCTCAATATACTCTCATTATTAAACATCAGGGTGCCGATCAGCATTTTTACATGATCTCCAACCGGCCCCTCCACGATATCCGCGTAGGTATTGTCCAGCGTATACACCTGTTTTTCCCCGAAGGCCACTTTGCGATTCATTTTCCCTATCTCCTCACGCTTCACTCTCCACTTCCTTTTTTGTCTGTTCCATCCTTGTCCGAATTGTTTCCTCGTTTTCCTTTCCACGTTTATTGGTCATCGTGATGAAACCAAATGGAATAATTGACAGAAGAAACATGAATGCAGGTCCGAAATTAATCACCGCATTCATTTTTGTGATGACAGACGCACTCAGATCTGTATTTGCCACAAACCCGACAGCGCCAAGCAGAATGATTCCGATAGAACCTCCAATGGCATTTCCCAACTTTGTTGCAAAGGAAATACTTGCGTAAATCATTCCATCCGCACGGACACCGGTTCTTAACCAGCTGTCATCAATAATCTCCGCAACCAGACCAAACGAGCCCAGACCGCCGCAGTTTGTAGCCCCATAGATAAAGGAGATAATAACCATCGGCACCACAGCTTTCGCTTCTCCTGCGGCAAAAAAACCGACACACGATATTGCCTGGAATAAAGCAGCAAGGCAGCAGACCGTCTTCTTATTCATCACCTTTGTCAGAAACGGAACATAGAAATTCGGGACAAGCATGCCTAAAGATAAAGCGGTACCGCTCCATGCGATCAACGCCGGATTGCCGAAAACGTTGAAGAAATAATAGGCCATGATCCCCAGCCTTCCAAATACACCGGTCAGATAGAAAACCATGGCAATAATCAGAAGCGCCGTGTCGCGGTCTTTGAAGGCCACCTTGAAGGAAACCGCCAGGTTTTTCACCGCGCTATGCTTCTCTCCGTTTTGTACAGCGCCCCCGCCGACAACTTCCTTTGTTGAAAAAACGCAGATCCATAAACAAGGAATGGATACGGCAGCAAAAATGGTCGCCGCCAGAAAAAATCCTTTTGCACTGTTTGCGTTTCCCTTCCCGAAGAAAAGAATGAACGGCATAGTAACTGCAGACATTATAATACCGATTCCGGAAGACAAGGCTCCGCGGAAGGAGTTTAATGTGACCCTTTCCTGATTATCCACTGTCATAGAATTGGCCAATGACCCAACCGAAATGCTGACCGCTGTATATGCCATTCCACACGCAATGTATGTGGCAGCGCACCAGATCGTTTTCCATATGTTGGGCAGATCCAGATTCAGAAAAGTCAGACTTGTGGTTATCGCAAGAACCGGAGTTCCGTACAGAATATAGGGTCGGAATCTTCCCCATTTTGATCTCGTGTTCTCGGCTATCGATCCGAACATCGGATCATTGACCGCATCCCAAATTCTTGCCACAAGCATAATCATTGAGATAACCATCGGAGT
The DNA here is from genome assembly GCA_900314295.1 of uncultured Lachnospiraceae bacterium. Taxonomy (GTDB): domain Bacteria; phylum Bacillota; class Clostridia; order Lachnospirales; family Lachnospiraceae; genus Bilifractor. Next base: position 2,483 of record OMUU01000165.1, read on the forward strand.
AAGGCCTACTACATTCGTATAAAAAATTGTAAGATACGAACTCACCATAGTAAAGCTGAGCTGACAGCCGACCTCTCCCATGCCATACCCCACCTTGTTCCAAAAAGGTATTCTTATCTTCTCGTTTTTCTTTTGACTTACTTCATTCCCCATAATTTCCTCCTGCAAAAACCTCCTAAAATATAGAACAGCTATAAGCATAGTATAAAACAGGTCATTCTTCTCTTCTTGCTTCTGAACGACTATACTTTTACCAAAAAATAACAAGTTGTGAGAGTCCTGAGAAAATATGAAGTTGCAGGTCAAAATTAAGTGTTCTTATTTTGCTCTGTTTTGTATGGCAAACAGCTTATGTCTCGTTTAAAATGAAATACTCCGGATGCCGATATAAACGAATTCATCCATTTCAAGTGTAACCGAGAGGGATAATCTGTGGTTTTCTGTATGAAGAGGATAAATAGACATTTCCGGTTCCGAGTGGTGCTGAAGGTATTCTGCAATTTCCCGGGAAGACGAATCATAATATCCCAGCGCAGCCCATTTCTCCATAACGCTTCCATGCTGTGCATTCACACGAAGGATCTTCACCTGGTACTCACCCTCCGGAAGGTCCTTAAGGCAAAATCTCATCTCCAGTTCACCGCTATCCTCGAAATACCGTTCCATGTTTTTATAGGAAACCTCATGTTCATTCGTCTCCAGATAATAATCGTTCAGTCGGCTGCAATTGTGGCATACAATCCCGTAGCTGTTTTTCTGATCGGTAGTGACCACACAATGATCATTCTTTCCGATCAGATAATCCTCCAGTCGGTTCAGAAAACGAAAAGCATATCCGGATGGTTTGACGATACCGTTTTTTGTAATCAAACCACGGCCTCCGTAGAGAAAGTCAGCCGTATCATAATTATCCATAAAACGATCACTTCCATGGTAGTATCCCAGAACAGATGCCTTCCCGATACAATGGATCATGTTGTTCAAATCATCCGCCCCCTGAAACAGGGTATCATTTAAATAATTGCGATCAGACAGAGACCGGTTCCATTCTGTAACATAAAGTTTTTGGGCTGGAAAATTCTCATTCGAAATGATCCTGCGTGTCTCCTCCAGCGTTTTCGGGAGGAATAACGGATCCACGCTCCTTGAGGCAGAGAAAAAACCGGAATTCCCTGTCGGCTCATACCCGTAAATCATGATCGAAAAGAAGTCAGGGATAGGGGCACACGCTTTCCACAAGCGTAAATTTCGAACGAACAGTTCCCGCTCGAGAACAGCAGTACTGCCGCAGCCTCCCACTTCAAGATCCGGAAGATGGGCCTTTATTGTCTCGTAACAGGTCTTAAAAATTGAGAAATATTCCTGTATGCTATCTTCGTCACGGTTTGCCTCCTGTCCACCGTCCCACACTTCTATTTTCCACGTTGCCACCTCATTTTCTCCATATCGATCGATAACATGCCCGATAAACGCTTCAACTGACATCCGCCAATCCGAGAGGGTCCGATGTCGTTTTCTGCTCTTCTCTATATAATCCGGAGACAAATTGCCGATTATCACCTTGTCCTTTTCGCCAAATTCCAGAAACGGCTTTATCTGATTCTTCATTAAAAAATCCAGCACAATATCCAATTTTCGAAAATTAACCTTCTGTCCGTTCTTCAGCGAAATGATCTGTTCGGATAAGACACTCCAGATTCGTATGTACCGGAAATGGAACATCTCTTTTAAAAGCAGAACATGTTCCTGCATATCTACCTCAAGAAGATCTGTAATTGCACCGACATTGATCACCTGGTTCCAGTTTTTTTGATATTTTCGTGAATTCTTTACGGAGTATTCACTGAAAATCCTTATGCATTTCCCCGGTTCAGGATTTTCCGGGCTGCCATCCAATAGCAATCTTTTCACCCGGAGCTGTGTTTCCTCTGATAATTCCTGTCTGGGACTTTGTGTTCTGCTCCGTGTTGTCCCATCTTTTGCATGCGAACGAAACTCTGACGGTGTTACTCCATATATTTTTTTAAAGGCCTTATTAAATAATGCAGGTGTTGAAAAACCGTTTCTCAAAGCCGTCTCCGTGATGCTGCAGTCACCAGACAGCAGGTCATCCGCCGCATGCGCTACCCGTATTTTTGTTAAAACTTCTGTAAAGGTTTCCCCGTAATTTTTATAAAAGAATCTGGAAAGATAAGCATTGGACAGATATAACTTCTCAGCCAGATCTTTTAAACTGATCTGTTCGTTATAGCGCAGCTGCATATAGTCATTAATAAAGCGGAGACGTTCCTTATAGTAGATTTCTTTTTGCTCTGAATCCTCTGACAATTTAAGGAAATGATCGGAAAGAACATTTAGAAAATCACAGATGGAACCGATATTGCCAAAGCTCAGATTATGATCTGTTTTCAGAACCTGTTCGCAAATCAGCCTCTTCACTGACACTAAAAGTTCATCATATACAGGCCCGGATTCTATACATGAGTTGCACAGAATTCGGAATCCGGTCCTGCCGTTTGCGATTCGGAAAATCCGATCCGGTACCTCAATCATGCCATACATACTGGAAGCCCCGGCAGTAAAACAAAAGTTTGTATTCCGGCTGATTGATACGATATCATTTCTCCGCAGCACATACTTCTGCCCTTCTTCAAATAACTCCATCCTGCCGACAATCAGAAACAGAATTAAATTTCCTTCTCCGTAACACCCTTCTCCATGTTCACATTCTCCAATATTTACCTTAATTGCACCCGCAAGATCTTCCATCCACATAGCACTGATTCACCCGATAAAGTCCTTCTCCATTCACTCAACGAGATAAAACACGCTGCGCGAGTTTTATCTCCCTATCGCGACGCTCGCCGCACACGAATACTTCGCATTCGGCTGCGGCTCACCGTTCGCGTAAAAAAGGAACCCCAAAGCCCCGCTTCGAGATTCCCTCCATTTTTCTCCAATTACTGCAAACTTATTTATTATACTTCCCGGTAGGACAGCTTCAGCTGAGCCAGGTAGACCAGAAGTACAATGACACCGGAAGCCAGATAAGCCAGAAGTGTAAGCAATGACCGGACTCCCGCACCATTTATCGCCAGGTAGACAAAGCCGCAGATCCCATTCGCCGCGGATGCCAGAGCATAAATGATCCCGCTCCACAGAATGATGTCTCTGATCATCCTGCAGTCTCTAAGATACAGTCGTTCCCCTGACCGGCAGAACCATACAATGCCATACAACAGGGCAGCCATCAGCACACAGGAGACCAGGGTAAAGAATCCTGTCAGGTGGGAGGCATTGACCGGTACTCTCTGGATCGCGCCCCACAGGAGAAGCAGCAGCGCAAGGAGCCCTCCTCCAAGGTGGATTCTGCGAATCCGTTTCAGCAGACCCGCTTCCGCGTTCCAGGCAGCGTACTTTCCTTTATATACATAGACATTCTTCATCCTGCCGTTGACCAGCTTCTGCTTTACGTCAAAATCCTTCAGCAGCCGTTCCTGAAAGCTTTTCATTTACTGCCCCCTGCTCTCTAAATGCATTGAGAAATTTCCGGATCACTGAAAAAGCCCGGGAAGAAAAATCTCCACAAAATCAATGTCTGCGGAATTTTCCGACCTTTGTGAGACGGTTGGGAAGCTTCGGAAGCTTGCCCGCCGTCTGAATAATGGCACCTTCCTCACAGGCCTCGATGCACTTACCGCACTTGGTACAGTCAAACTCATCGATCATATGAATATATTTCGCCTTGCCTTCGATGCAGTCTGCCGGACAGACATCCAGACACTCGCCGCATCCTGTACAGGTCTGCGGGTCAATATAAATATGTACAAAGGAACTACATACGCCCGCCGGACACTGATTCTTCTTGATGTGTGCCTCGTACTCTCCGGTGAATTTCTCTGTCGCGTCAAGGGCCGCTTTTGCCGCCTCCTGTCCGACGGAACACAGACACGAGAATTTCATGGCATCGCCGATTTCTTTCGTGAGATCGAGGAACTCCATCTTACCGCGGGCCTGCGTGGTTTCCTTCTGCTCATACTCCAGCTGAATCAATCCTTCGCGGCAGAAAACGCATTTCCCGCAGCTGGCCTTGCGGTATTCGGTCATCTGATCTCTGGTCTCCGCTACGATGCAGCCCTTGTCCGTCAGAACATGGATCAGACCCGTAGTGGCATCCGCCGCCGTCAGGCCTTCTGCCTCGGCGGGAGTATAATAGCGATATCCGAGTTTTACAGCCTTTGTCGATCCTAAGGATACCAGTTCGCCGATTCCGGTGTCTGCAGCCTTCTTCTCGAGAGGCGCACCGTCCACAGATACATAGACCCCTTTCTGATAACAGCCATCCATAAGATCCGCAAGATCTGCGGCCGTCACGATATGAAGCAGGACCGCATCTCCGGCTGCTCTGACATTGATGATTTCATTGAAAAGCTGAATGCCGTAAGACTCCGCCTTCTCCTTCAATGCATCCGTCAGTTCGGTTTCACTCTCCGGAAGATAAAGAGAGAGAGACACTGTCCCGGTAAGGAATCCTGCTACAGCAATTCCCTCCAGCACTTTATCCGGTGTAGCCTTTAGAAGAGCCAGCAAAACCTTGTCTGTGTCGGCGTTGTTGAGCCCGGCCTCCACAGGCGCGCCCTCTGACGCGCGTTCGAATTTATCGAAAAGAGCTTCCTTCTTCAGCCCGTACTCCCAAAGTCCGGCTTCTTTTATCTTTGCAAGGACCGCTTCGCGGCCTGCCTGTTTCGCATTAGCAAGAGCTCCCATCATTTTGCCTCCTTTGCAAAGTCTGCCCATGTCTTTGGTGCGGAAATCTGCAGACGCAGATCACACTGCAGACACCTTCCGGCTTCTGCGCAAGCATCCTCTTCACACAGACCATGGTCGAACAGATTAAAGTTGTTCTGGCGCATCTCTGCCGGGTCAATCTTCGGCTGACGTCTCTGCTGGTACGCGAATCCTTCAATCTTTCCGATATATGGATTCTTTACCTGTTTCGGAGCGAGCTCTTCCTCGATATCGCCATCGCCGCCCAGATAACGATCAATCTGGCTGGCAGCCTCGCGTCCGGACTCGATTGCCATTACTACCGACTTCGTTCCATAGATGCAGTCGCCGGCAGCAAAGATTCCTTCCACTGAAGTTCTCTTATCCTTTACAATATCCGTAACCGTGATGCTGTTTCCACGGCCGAGCGTCAGTCCCGCCTCCTCTGTGATGTCCGGTCTCTGACCTGTCGCAAAGATGACAGTGTCCGCATCGATATGATGCTCGGATCCGGCTTCCTTCTTAATGATGGCACGCCGGTTCTCATCAAAAGTGAAAGATTCGACATTCATAAAGTCTACACCAGTCACATGATCCTCACCGGTAATCGCTTCAAAGGTCTGTGCAGGATGAACAAAAATTCCTTCCTCCTGTGCCTGCTCGATCTCTTCATCGTCAGAGGTCATCTTGTCTCTTGCCTCAAGGCAGGCCACATGGATCTCTTCCGCTCCAAGTCTCTTTGCAGTTCTCGCACAGTCAAAGGCAACGTTTCCGCCGCCGAGAACGATGACCTTGCGTCCCATTCCCGTTTCCAGGCCCATCGACGCCTTGCGGAGAAAATCGATATTCACCAGAACTCCCGGCAGATCCTTTCCAGGCATCGGAAGGCGTACGCCATTGTGTCCGCCTATCGCCATCAGAACCGCATCATACTCCTTAAGCAGCTCTGTCGGCTTGTCTACCCGCACACCCGTTTCGATCTTTACTCCCTGATCCGTGAAGACCTGAATCTCCTCCTGTACCATCTCTCGTGGCAGACGATAGGAGGGGATTCCATACGAAAGCATGCCGCCCGCAGTAGGAAGCGCTTCCTTCACCGTTACGTCATGGCCCTGTTTTCTCAGATAATATGCAGCGGTAAGTCCTGCCGGGCCTCCGCCGACAACGCAAACTTTCTTTCCGGTATCCGGAAGCTGTTTGCCCTTTCCTCTCCAGTACTTGCCCGTCTCGTGCTCCGTCGCATATCTCTTCAGATTCCGGATGGACATCGGCTCATTGACCAGTCTGCGCTTGCACTCCAGCTCGCAGGCATGGGTACAGATATACCCAAGGGTCTTCGGCATGGTAAGCTTCTCGCGAATTACGGCAGTCGCCGCATCGTAGTCCCCTTCTTTGATATAACGGAGGTATTCCGGAATATTGGTATGCGCAGGACATCCTGCCTTGCAGGGAACCACGTAATCTTCCTTGCTCTTTTCGGTCGTCGCCAGAATATCCCGGATCGTTCCGGTCGGGCAAACCTCCGCGCAGGCCTGGCAGAAGCGGCAGTCTGCGTCCTTAAGCAGCTTGTTCTTCAAGGTTCCGGTGTAGACCTCCAGATCCTCTCTCTTCTGATAGTGAAGAACATCAACGCCCCGAAGAACATCACAGGCGCGTACGCACCGTCCGCAGAGAATGCATCGGTTCATATCATGAAGGAGCAGTGGATTTTTCGCATTGACCGCAAAGCCCTTGGAACGCATTTTCATGCGCCCGGTCTTCGGCCCGATATACTGGATCAATACCTGCAGCTCACAGTGTCCAAATTTCGGACAGGTCGAACAATCCTCCGGATGCCCTGCCAGAAGCAGCTCAAGCGCAAGCATGCGGAGTCTCTTGATCTCCTCATTCTGTGTCTCGATCACCATCCCGTCTTTCGCCTTCAGCATACAGGAAGGCTCTACCTGATCGTGTCCCTCTACCTGCACGATACACATCCGACAGGAACCGAGAGGATTCAGGTCTTTGTGATGGCAAAGGTGCGGAATGTAAATTCCCGCGTCCAATGCACATTCCAGGACGTTTTTCCCCTCCGGGACTTCAATTTTTACTCCATCAATTGTGATGACAGCCATCGTTACATTCTCCTCTTCAAAAAAGCCATGGTCTGAGAATATTATGTTCTTCAAAGCCATGGCTGTCCTATACCTGTATAAGTTCTTCTTCCGAAGCATCGAAGCGAAGCCGTGCGGGAACCTATATATATCCCGCACGACGCAGAACGATTCCTCTACAATCAGTCTTCGTCCTCTACAAATTCCGCAGCTTCCATACCCGCAATCCTGCCGCTGTTGACCGCAAATCCCATGGAGTTGCCTGGAAGCAGGAACATGTAAGAATCATCGTAAATGTTGCAGGCATCTGCACCGGCAGCATACAGACCCGGAATCGGCTCAAAGTCCTTATCACAAGCTTCACAGTTCTCATTGATCCGGATACCGCCGACCGTGCCATATCCGCCCGGACGAATCGCTGCCGCATAGTACGGTGCCTTTACCAGCGGACGAAGGTATTTCTTGCGCTTGAAGAACTCTTCATCGGTGCTGTCGCAGTAATCATTATATTCCTCAACAGTTTCTACCAGATTGTCTACATCGATTCCCGTCTTCTCAGCCAGCTCCTCGATGCTGTCAGCTACGTAGAGTCCCTTATTGCCGCTCTCCTCCGCCTGTTTTACTCCCTCAATAAAATCGGATACATCCGGATTTGTTCGAACCATGGAAATCTCATCGACACCATTGCGCATATAATACTTTACAATGGAGCTGTCTACGATACTGAACAGCTTACGATCCTTCTGGTGAGATGCCGCATTGCTGAGGAAGGTCGTATTCTGCATCTGTTCCTCATCCATGACACGCTTTCCGAACAGGTTTACCAGGAGGTTCGGCTGCATCAGAACATTGGGAACGCTCTGCGGGAGTTCATCGATCCCCTCAAAGTTCGCCGCCTGCTCGATGCGGACCGGTACATGATCTACTCCCGCTTCCCATGCCATCCGGATGCCGTCTCCTACATTTCCCGGAATTGCGAAGTTGAACATATCTTTTCCGAACTCATATCCGGTCTCTTCCTTGATCAGCTTCGGATTTGCGCCGGCACCACCGGTGGCAATGATCGCCGCCTTGCAGGCGATTGTGATCTCCTTGCCATCCTTATCTGTGGCAACCACGCCGCACACATGACCATTCTCGTCCTTGAGAATCTTCTTTCCCGGAGTCTCCAGCATGAACTTAACTCCAAGCTCCTGCGCTCTTGCAAATAAAGCCTTGTTCATGAACGAGGCCGCGCGCGGTCCGATGCCCTGATCCGTCTTTACGATGTGCCAGGTCGGCTCGCTCTTTGTGAAGTACTTATAAGCGCCTTCAAATTCGACCCCCATATCCTCGAGCCACTCAATTGTCTCTGCGGACTGTTCAAAATATCTCTTCATCAGGCGGGCATCTACATTGTAATGGGTGTACTCCATGAACATGTTGAGTGCTTTTTCAACCGTGATGTCATACATCTGTCTCTTCTGGTATTTGGAACCGATTGCAAGCGGGCCCATTCCCATATTTGCCGCACCGCCGACAGCTGCATTCTTCTCGATCAGGATGACATCCGCACCATCCTCGGCAGCCTGAACAGCTGCGCATAATCCTGCGGGGCCACCCGCAATTACCACGATCTGGGTTTCAAAATCTGCCATAACTTTCTCCTCATTTCCGGACCGTTCGTCCATGTATTATATAAAAATTTATTTCTCCTGTAGCTGTGTTTCCATTTGCTGTGCTTATCACATATTTATCATTTTCTATTGTTACGCTTTTGTAATAAGCTTCATCTTTGCTTCTTTCTTGTTTTCTGATACTATTCTATTGCCGTATGCCTGTGAATACTTTTCTTTCACAAACTAATCCGGCGAAAAAAAATGACATCTTCCTGCCTGTTTTTTCGGCCAGGTCAGAAAAGATGTCATATTTTGACCTCAGCAGGGCTGAAGCACGTCCCAGTGCTCCGCAAGCTGTCCGTCCTGAATCCGGTAGATATCGACCACCCTGCATTTGGTCTTTCCCTCCGGATCTACATTTTTCAGGTAGACGGCAGCCATGTCGCCCTCTGAAATGATCATCTGAATCTCCAGCCGGAAGGTCGGTTCATCGATGAATTTCTGACGAAAACCATCCATCAAACCTTTTCTTCCCTGTTCCACTCCGGGATTATGCTGCTTATAATCCTCACGGACATATTTCAGCGCTGCATCCACGTTATGCTCATTGAAAAATTCTTTATACATCGCTGTAATGATTTCTTTATTGGTCATGCAAACCTCCTATTCTCTCCCGATCAATACTTCGGACTGTGTGAGCCGTCTCCGGCGGATCCGCTTCACGATACCATATTTGTAACCGTTTATTTTATCTGGAGAATCGTATCCTTTGCGCCAAGGAAATACGCTCCCATTGCCGGGATATGACGGTTGAAAATCTCACCGCCCACACTTGCCTTGAAGTCTTCCTCGGAATCCCATTCAGAGATATAAACGACACGCCCCTCTGTTTCAGGGTCCACACAAACCCTCATCGACCGGCATCCCTTCTCGTTCTTTACAGAATCCTCGGCGAATGCTCTTGCAAGAGGCAGATATGCTTCCACATCACTGACCTTGTCATCATTTATTACCAGAACCATTTTCTCTTCTCCTTCGTGTCCGTTACTCTATAACTGCTCCTAACGCAGTCAAATGCGTCACCAGGACTGTTATTTCACAAACTTCTCCGCATAATGACATGCAACCAGGTGATTCGGGCGCATCTCACGAAGCTTCGGCTCCTCCTGGCGGCACTGATCGGTCGCGTACGGACATCTCTTGGCAAACCGGCAGCACGGCTTCGGGTTGATCGGAGAGGTAAGCTCTCCCTTAAGCACCATGCGCTCATGCTTCGCGTGCACATCCGGAATCGGGATTGCCGACAGAAGCGCCTGCGAATATGGATGGATCGTATCCCGGAAGATTTCATCCGCCGGGCATTTCTCAATCATCTGCCCCAGATACATGACGGCGATATCATCCGAGATATGCTTTACTACGGACATATCGTGTGTGATGAACATATAGGTCAGGCCTCTCTGCTCCTGCAGATCCATCAGAAGATTCAGAATCTGCGCCTGTATGGACACATCCAGGGCCGATACCGGCTCATCGCAGACAATGAAGCTCGGGTTCAGAGACAGCGCGCGTGCGATTCCGATACGCTGACGGCGGCCGCCGTCCAGCTCATGCGGATAAGCGGTTTCGAGACGTTTTGCCAGACCGACCAGCTCCATCATCTCCTTCGCCTTATCCTCTACCTCTTTCTTGCTCAACTTTTTGTCATTCACCTTGATCGGCTCTTCAATCAGCTGAAGGACATCCATACGCGGATCCAGAGAGGCATACGGATCCTGGAAAATCATCTGGATATGGGACCTGTATTCTTTTTTGAACTTCTTCAACGGCATGCTTGCGATATCCACGCCGTTATACAGAACCTCTCCGCTAGTCGGCTCATGCAGACGCATCAGCGTTTTTCCCAGTGTAGATTTTCCGCACCCGGACTCTCCGACAATACCGATCGTCTTTCCCTTTTCAATGTTGAAGGTGACATTATCTACCGCATGAAGCATGCCGTGAGGTGTGGAAAAATATTTTTTCAGATTTTTTACTTCCAGAAGATTCTCACTCATCTTTGTCTGCCTCCCATTCCGGTGTGTACTGGAAACATTTTGCGTAATGTCCTGCCTCAACGTTGACAATCCAGGGATCATGCTCCACGCAGGCCGCTCTCTTCTCTGTACACCTTTCGCAGAAGCTGCAGCCCGACGGAAGATTGGAAGGATCGCAGACCATGCCGGGAATTACATGCAAACGCTCTACCTCTTTATCAAGGCTCGGGATGGACTGATACAACGCCTTTGTATAGGGATGCTTCGGATTGTCGAATACCTGCTCTGTCGTGCCGTATTCCACAATTTCTCCCGCATACATCACGGCACAGTGATCACACATCTCCGCCACAACACCCAGATCATGGGTGATCAGGATCATGGAGGTTCCCTTTTCCTTTTGAAGCTTCCGCATCATATCCAGAATCTGCGCCTGAATGGTTACATCCAGCGCGGTCGTCGGTTCATCTGCGATCAGAAGATCCGGTTCACAGGCCAGTGCAATGGCGATAACGATTCTCTGTTTCATGCCGCCGGAAAACTGATGCGGATATTCCTTGTATCGCTCCGGGACGATGCCAACCATTGCCAGCATTTCCTGTGCCCGTTTCAACGCCTCTGCCTTTGAGCAGTTGTCATGCAGCTCTACGACCTCGGCGATCTGATCGCCGACGGTCTTTACCGGATTGAGTGCCGTCATCGGATCCTGGAAGATCATGGAAATCTTCTTGCCGCGAATGGACCGCATGTCCTTCTCCGAGCACTCCATCAGGTCTTTCCCTTCAAAAAAGATGTTGCCCTGAATGACGTGACCTACCTTCGGCGGCAGAAGCCGCATGATTCCAAGCGCCGTCGTGGTCTTTCCGGCGCCGGTCTCTCCGACAAGACCGAGGATTTCTCCCTTTTCCAGAGAAAGGTTGATTTTATTTACAGCCTCAACGACTTCCTCATCTGTTTCGTAATGTATTACAAGATCTTTGATATCTAATATTCTCTCGCCCATTTCCGCCTTCTCCTTAATTCATCTTCGGGTCAAACGCGTCGCGGAGACCATCGCCCATCAGGTTGAATGCAAAGCAGGTAATCATGATCATCAGCGCCGGGAAGAACATCATATAAGGCGCGGAGGTCAGATAGGATTTACCGTCATTCAGAATCAGTCCCCATTCCGGTGTAGGAGCGGCAAGGCCGACGCCGATGTAGCTCATCGATGACATCATCATGATTGAAACCGCAAGGAATCCGACAAAGAAGATAACCATGATTCCGGCCGCGTTCGGAATCATGTGCTTCATGATCAGCTGGAACTTGCTGCACCCGATCGCCTCTGAGGATTCGATATAGTCATTTCCACGGACACGGAGGATCGCGGCACGGTTGTTGCGGGCCATGGTGGGCATAGAAGCAAACATGATGGCTGCGACCAGCTGCGGAATTCCGTTCCCGAGGACGGCCACGATGCACATTGCCATCATGATCATCGGAATAGCCTGGAAGATATCCATGATTCGCATGATAATGGTATCTACCTTACCGCCGAAATATCCGGCGATGATTCCGAGAAGACCGCCGCTGAACAGCGCCGCCAGCGTACAGAAAACAGCGATAAGCAGAGAATATCTGGCGCCATAGATGCATCGGCTGAAGATGTCGCGACCGAACTGATCTGTTCCGAACAGATGCGCGGCACTCGGCTTCTGCATCATCGCCGCGTAATCCTGTGACTGATAATTATACGGAGCAATAAGCGGCGCAAAGATTGCAATCAGAATCAATACCGCAACGATAATCAATCCGACAAGCGCAGTCGGATTCCGGCGGAACCGCTTCCACGCCTCATAACTCGGAGTAATCTGTCTCGGTTTTTTTCTCTTCGCGTTTTTTCTCTCAATTTTCTCCATCGCGGGAGTATGCATTTTTGCCATTTTATCCGCCTCCCTTTATGCAGCTGCCGGCTTTGCTTTCTTCTGCTTTTTGCCGCCGGCGATAATCGTGGTTTTCAGTCTCGGATCAATCAATACAAATGCAATGTCAACCAGCAGGTTGATTACAACGAGTACAATGGCAATAATCAGAGCGCCGCCCAGAATAGACGGGTAATTACGCTGTGTGATAGAGTCTACGATGTACTTTCCGACACCCGGAACTCCGAATACGGTCTCGACAACCATTCCGCCTCCGATGGAATTTCCGAGAGAAGTTCCGACAGACTGTGCAACCGGAATCATGGCGTTGCGGAGTGCATGATGATAGGTGATGTTGTGCTCGGTCTGTCCCTTGGCTCTCGCCGTCCGGATGTAGTCCTCACCAAGGACCTCCAGCATGGAAGAACGGGTGATTCGCGTGTAGTTTGCAATCGACGGAAGGCCGATACAGAGCATCGGCATGATATACCCCAGCGGATTTTCGATTCCCGAGGTTGGCAGCACGTGCAGCTTTACCGCGAATACCAGGATCAGCACAAGTCCGACGACGAACTCAGGCACCGACTGGAAGAACATCGATATGACCAGAACAAGCGAATCGATCCAGGTATACTTTTTCAGGGCGGAGATGATACCTAGTAAAATACCCAGAAAAGCTCCGATCGCAACCGCCCCCAGTGTGATGATTCCGGATGTCTTCAGTCTCGGAAGAATCTCCTTGAGAACCGGTTCGCCGGTCCGGTAGGAATTTCCGAAATCCCCGTGACACACACCGCCAATATACCGCACATACTGTACCAGTACGGGGTCATTCAGTCCCAGTTCCTCTCTTTTTTCTTCGATCTGCTCCTGCGTGGCATTGTTGCCCAGAATCTGTCTGGCCGGATCACCGGGAGTGACTGTCTTCAGCGCAAAAATGATCGCCGACACGCCAAGCATAATCGGAATGAGAAGAAGAATTCGTTTAATAATATATTTGAACATAATTTTTCTCCCTGTTTGATAATGGTGAATCCTGTTTTTCTTTGAAAAAGAGCGCCGTGAAGGGGATCCCTCCATGGCGCTCTTACCTTGATTCCTATGGAAGATTCAACTCTGAATGGATCTATGTATTCAGTGAATCTGCGCAGCCTGTACAGGCAGGCTCTTACTCAGCCTCATAGAAGTTGGTGGCATCCAGGAAACCGCGCTCTCTGGTCGTATATCCCTTCAGATTCTTTGCCAGGATCGACGCCTTCATCTCCGGATAGAGATTGGAAACGATGCACTGATCCTTCATCGTCTTCTCAAGCGCTCCCGCCTCTTCCTTTGCCTTTGCGGTATCAGTCTCCTGGATCAGCTGTGTGATGGCAGAATCAATCTCCGGAGTAGTCGTCTTTGGTCCGCCGATGACGAAACCGGAATCGATAGTTGCCTGCTGCATGAAGCACAGAAGGGTCGGATATCTCTCGGCTGTGTACTCGCCGACCATGATGAGATCATAGTTCCCGCCAAATGCATCCTGTACAAAGGTCGGTGTGTCCGTGATGTTGATCTTCAGTGTAATGCCGATCTTGGAAAGATTCTCCTGCATAACAGTGTAAATCGGATTTACATCCTGAAGGCCGATAGCTGTCAGCTCCACGGAACCGTCCGTCGCAATGCCGGCATCCTCAAGAATCTTCTTCGCTCCGTCGACATCAACCGCTCTCTCTTCTGCTGTATAGGTCTGGTTGTAATATGGGCTGTCATCCTCGAAATAGCCGAGTGCCGGTTTGCCGAATCCTGCGGTTCCGACCTGCGCGATCGCGTCGAAATCAAGCGCCTTGTCGATTGCCTGGCGAAGTGCCAGTTCCTTGGTCGGATGGGAATCGGTCATATTGTACCAGAGATGCGCCACCTGTCCGAAGGTATATACGCAGGTCTGTACCGCATCGTTATCTTTGAAGGTTGCCGCCTGCGATACCGGCATGTCGTATGCTACCTGCGCGTCACCGGACTCAACAGCCATCTCACGAGCCGCCGCATCGTTGGTGAAGGTAAAGGTAATGGTCTTGTAGTACCCCTTGTAATCCTTGTTCCAGTAGTTGTCGTTTCTCTCAAGCACAATGTTCTGCCCCTGATTCCAGGATTTGAATTTGTACTTGCCGCATCCCATCACCGGATTCTTGCAGGCCGCTTCCAGTCCGCCGGCCGCATTTACCTCATCCTCACTGACGATTCCGAAGTTCGTCATCGTCATCATCTCCAGCATGGCCGGAGCAGCAATGTTGTACTCGATCGTAACCTTGTTGTCTGCGTCCTTCGTGGCTCCGACCAGGAAGCGTCCGGTATCCGAGGTTGCCGAAGCGGTCTTCCATACGTTTACGGAATATACGACGTCATCCGCTGTCAGCGGAGATCCGTCCGTCATGGTCACGCCGTCGCGAAGTGTAAACTGCAAATGCGTGCCGTCCGTCCAGTTCCACTCTGTAGCAAGCTCCGGGATAATATCGCCGGTTTTCTGATCCTTTGCAACCAGCGTATCCAGAATCGCGCCGCTCACGATCTGTTCCTCATTCTCCGTGGTACCGTTTCCGGCTCCCCAGATAGCGGAAGGCTCCGAAGCAAGCCCAATGGTGATATTCTTGTCTGTCACCTCAGTATTCGCCGGGTCTGTGTTCGCTGTCATAACACCAGCCGCCTGCGCGTTAGCATCCGCCTGCGCCTGACCGGATGTCGCCACAACCGCATTCGAGCTTGCGGCAGCTCCGTTTGAAGATGTATCAGAAGCCTTGCTTCCACACCCCGCCATGGAAATCGCCATTACTCCCGCGAGTCCCATTGTTACCATTTTTCTGAGTTTCATTATTCTCCTCCTTTAATGATCATAGAAAAATAGTTGTTACCTCTCCAACTGTGATCATTGTATCAGGCGTGCAGCTCTTTATATTCTCCGTAGCTTGTTCTTTTTATATCTAAAAATGACTTCATATATGCCTTCGTCTGAAAAGAGGTCAAAATATGACAGGTCAGGTGACCCTTTTTGTCTACTCACCTGACCTGTCCTGCAACCGAAGCTTCTCACCCGGCAGTCTGATTTACCGGACGGCATTGTCGCTTCCTTCTTATCTTTTTTTTTCTTACTTTTTATCTTACTTTATGAATCCGGATGACGGCAATTTCATTCGGCTGAAGCTGTTCTTCAATCATGAGGACGCCGCCGATCGCCTCGGTTTTCCGGATGGTCATATTCGGCTCACAGGCCCTTCTGAAATACTTGATGTCATTCCGGGACGGCTCCTTCTCAAAGTCCAATTCCTCCCAGATTCTAAGTACGCTTCCATAATCATCATTGATCCGGTAAAGCTTAACCGAGTATTCTCCGTCCGTAGCGTCCGCAATCCGGATCCGGATATTCATTTTTTTCCGTCCCTCGTAGTATTTCCACATGTTTGAACGGTCCAGCCCGGTTTCATTTGTCAGATAATAATTGTAATTCAGCCGCTGCTGGTTATGACAGATCACCGCATAATTATCGTGCAGGTCTGATGTCACCAGGTAGTTCGCAGTCTTCCCCAGGTAATACGGAAACAGCCGGTGGTTCATGAAATCAAAGGCAAAAGCAGCCGGCTTCATGATTCCGTCATTTGTCATCAGGCCCGTGCCGCCGAATAACAGTTCCGATGTATCAAAATAATTAAAGACACGGTCGCTTCCCGCTCCATATCCCATCTCGTCCACCAGACCGTAGATATCGATGATGTTTTTTATGATATACGCGCCCTTAAAGGTCGTGTCGTTGATATAGTTCCGGACGCTTGGTGTCAGATTCCAGTCATTCACATAGACTGGGACATCTGTAAAACCAGCTTCCCGGATCAGCTTTTTCTCCCGGGTCAGCATATGCAGCAGGGCCTCGTTGTCTGTCGTCCTCTTGGCAAGCTCATCAAGGCCATCCCCGCCCCTCTCATATCCGTAATACATGATGGAGATAAAGTCCGGTCTGCCCTCGTCCTGATTCCACCGTTTCAAAAAATCAGCTCTTGGCTCGGCACCGACATCCATCCGGATACTATATCCTCCAAACTGGATCTTTTCGTTGCACGCCTTGATCAAACTGCGCGTGATGCGAAACTTCTCCAAATACGCGTCGTTATACTTCTCAGGTTCTCTTCTCCAGTCTTCATCGTACCAAAGCTCCATCTTCCATCCATCCAGCGCATCCTGGCCGTACCGGTTCGACAGATGCCGGAGAAAAGCCCGCATCAGCCTTTCCCACATCTCGATGGTCTCCTGGCCTGTCCACCCTCCCTCGTCTGTCGCAGGGCTGACTCTTCCAATCTCATAATGGAGCACGTCCGGTTTCATACCCAGTTCGATAAAAGGCTTCATCCCCTGCTCCAGAATAAAATCTAGGATAGAGTCGATCTGGCTGAAATGAAAATCCCCCTCCTGCGTCGGATCGATATAAAGCTCTCTGGAAAAGATGTTCCAGAACCGCACATATTCAAATCCAAGTGCCTGATGCAGGAGCAGGAGCTGCTCCCGAACCGCTGAATTCAGCATGGAGGCGGCAGAACCGAAATTGATGATCTTGTCCCAGTACATCTGCAGCGGCTCACTCTTCTGCGCGGAAAATTCACCGTAGACGATCGCCGCATGCGTGTTGTCTGTATCTTTGTCCGGTTTTTCAATCAGGACCTTCTCCAGTCTCTTCTCAAGTGCCTTCCAGCGCGCTTCATTTTCCTTCTTTTGTCCCGAGGGAAGGGACTTCTTCCGAAACTCCGACGGCGTTACACCATATGCCTTTTTGAAATCCTTATTGAAAAGTGCCGCCGAAGTGAACCCGTTATTATACGCGATTCTTGTAATCGGTGCGTCCGTGTAGAGCAGATCATCCGCCGCATGGTACACCCTGACATTGGTCAGATAGCTTGCAAAGCTCATCCCATAATTTTTCTTAAAGAACCTCGACAGATAGCCATTTGACAGAAACAGCTTTTCGGACAGATCCTTCATGCTGATCGCCTGATCGTAATTTGCATAGATATAGTTGTTGATCTGCTGCAGCCTCTCCTCGTAACGGTCTCCCTCTTCCGCATCTGCACCGGCATCGCTTCCGGTCTGTATCATAAAGTTTGCGGTCAGATTATTTAAAATCGCATAACAGTCACTCAGATAGCTGAAGCTCAACGCATTCTCTCCGGTCTCGATGTAGTGGTTCAGCATTCTGCGGAGAAGGACCCGGAGATCCTCATAGCGCCCGTTCTCGGACACGGAGGAATCGCACCAGAAAATCACATCGTGGGTCTGCATCGTCTCGGAGACCAGAGCGGTATCGATCAGCTGAATCATAAAGAGCACTTCTCCGGCGGAACGGAGCACGTGCCGTTTGTTGGCGTTCACAACCAGAATATCTTCTTTTTTCATATGCGAGATCTTATTCTCGACGCTGACCTCCAGACTGCCCTCCAGTACAAAGATCAGGACGATCTCCTGCCGAAAATTCTCCACTCCATTGGCCTGATCATATACTTCTGTTCTGAACTTCTCTTTTCCGATCATTGTACTCTGCTCTCCTAATCCGATTGAAAAATCTTCTTATTTTATTCTATTCCATAAGGTATAGTCCAATTTTGCCGAACATACCGGTCGGATCCGTAACCTCATGACAAAAATCAAACGGCGCAGAAGGATAATTCCTCTGATCCCTCGCAGGCGTCGTTGCAGCCTCGCAGATGATCTCGTTCTCTCCTTCCCGCAGAAGCCCCTGGAGATCTACGGTGTAGGGAGGTGTCAGGCGAATACCTGCCTGCTTCCCGTTGACCGTCACGCGGAAAACGTCAAATACCTGCTCCGCCGACAGATAGGCCTGACGGCAATTTCCATTCAGATGAAAAGCTTTCCGGTAACGGATCACGCCGGAAAAATCCGGATGCTCTTCACTGTAAGGTTTTAAAACCTTCTCTTCCTTTTCCGTTCCAAATGCCGGATAGTCAATGGCCTTCACCGCCGAAACCATCCATTCGCCGGACAGATCCAAAACCTCTCTTGCCTTCGCCAGAGTATCCGACAATGGCCGGTAGGTCTCTGAGCCCTCTCCATCTTCCTTCTCCCGTATGAGACAACTTTCTCCGGCAGGCAGCTCGACCGTCACTCTGCCTTCCTCATCCGCGCTCATAGCAGCGGCCGTCTCTTCAAAAAGGTCCTCGTAAACGGCATCGCCCGAAAACGGAAGCTTCACACGGCCTCTGAAATCACGGTTCGCCGATTCATTAAAGAGCATCACCACCTGTTTCCCGTCCTTCTCATAGAAGTAGGCGGACAAATCCGAAAACTCCCGATCTGTCAGAGGCTCCGCCCAGCCCCTTTCGTAAAGCTCTTCCGGAATTTTCTCTAGTGAGATCGAGCCGAATCTCTGCTTCCAGACGTCATCCTCCGGAGCAGTTCTTTCTTCATCCATCAGAATGGCATCCGGATACCTTCCGATGAAATATATCGGTAGTGCGGGATCCCTTCTAGAAAAGGCAAGCAGCCGTTCCGGCAGATACTGCGCATAGGGAATCAGCAGCGTATCAAACACCTCTCCGTTGATCGACAGCTTACCGTCTCCGACGCTTCCGTTCCACTTCGGGAGATCTGCCAGCATATCCAGGCTGACAATTTCGAAATCGATCTGGTGTGTCATCAACACTCTGCAGACCTTCTGCATCGGCATGGCATTTCCCGACCAGTCCGCCTCTCCGTCATACAGAACAGCAATCCGGGCCCTGTGCTTTCCTCCATTGAGCCTCTCGCACATCCGGTTTGCGTATTTCATCAATTCCGCAAAAAACGGGAATTCCGGATTATTGCCGCGCGCGTAGAAATGAGGCGGGCAGTCAAAATCCGGATATTCCGCCATGGAAAACGCGTGCGGAACCAGATAATTGACGCCTCGAACGAGAAGATGATCCAGAAGACGTTTCATATCCCGCACCCCGAAGTTCCATCCGTAGGCGCCGAAAAGCTCGCACATGGTGCGTCCCTTCTTCTTCGGGTCCAGATGCCCGCCGGATGCTCCCAGCTTTCCGAGGGTATAATGAAAAAATTCTCCATCTGCCGTCAGCGGACCCATGCTCATCCGCTGCTGTACCGGTGCGCCGTACACGATCTGACCTCCGATACTGTCGATTCCCGCCATATCCTGTCCGCTCATGGCGCGGAACCAATGGCCTGCGCCAAGTCCGAGCCGGCTGTGAAGCCCGTTGTCTTCCACCACATGCCCGATGTATTCGACCCCGTGCGCATGGCACCACTCTCCGATCGGGCGGGAAAAGTCCCTTTCATAAAGTCTGGAAACGCAGTCCATATAGTCATATCGGATCTGCGGCTGCAGTCTGTGATCCGCGCTGTCCGCAAAGAGCAGCGGCAGATAAAGCAGATAATTCTCTCCCCACCGCTCCTTCAGCAGCTCCGCCAGCTCCCCGCTCCACGGAAGCGGCATCCCCGGCTTTCCGAGCTTCGTATCATTGCTCTGATCCGGAACATTTCCCAGCTGCGGTTCGTCTGAGAAAAAGCCGGCGATCACAGTTCCGAACAAATCTCCGTAATGCTGGTAGTGTGCCTCGTAGACGCCTTCAATCTGCGTGTGAGCGGATACGGCGTCGATCATATTGATGTAGCTCTCATTTCCGCCATCCGTCCTTGTCGTATAAATCACATGGACTCTCCACTGTCCTTCCGGAAGCTCGAAACGAATCCAGTCACCTCCGTCATAGGATCCGGTCAGGTCAATTCCATTCTCATAGAAGCTTCCGCCCTCCGCAAAAGGCTCCGCGATGATCGACAGAATCCGGTTGTTTGCCCGCTCTTCCTCGTTTGCCGGCTGGCCGATCTGCCAGAAGCCGATGGTCGGCTTCATCATACGGCTGACCTGCAGTTCATGCGGCCGTTTCGATCCGAATACATCGCAGACCGTGCAGGCAAGATACTGTTTTTTTCGCTCCGGATATCGGGATTCAATCAATCCGTTGGCGTAACCGGTCGGAAAATGCTTATCATCCAGAATCCAGATTTTCATGTGTCTTTTCTTTGCTTCATCTATGACAATATCCATGTCATGCCACCAGCCCGGGCCGCAAAAATCCTTGTGCGGGCGGGCTTCCACACAGACCGCCTTAATCCCGCAGGAATCGATCCGGCCCATTTCCTCGCGGATGACTTCTTCCTTCTCTCCACGCATCCAGAGAAATGGCAAAATATAGTTATTCATACTTCTTTTCCCCTTTCTACAACTTTTCCACCGTCTGCTCTTTCAAACGTTTTTGCGCCGCTTCGCATTTCATCTTCCATTTACCGCTGCGATAACGAAGCAAACCGATCAGGGCGGATCCTGTCCATCCGATCGGTGTTGCCCACCACACTCCGAAATATCCTGCAAGAGCCGCAAATACAAAGGAGAGTACGCTTCTAGCTCCAATTTCGCACCCGCTCATCCAGATCGTCGGCGCTATATCCGAAGCGCTTCTCAGAAAGTTCTGAAAGATAAACACGAATCCCAGGACAGGCGCAAAAAATGCCGTGATCCTGACCATCGGAACACCGATTTCCACCACCTGCCTGCTGTTGGTAAAGATTCCGATCACCTGCGGTGCGAAGAAGAACATAATCACACCCATAACAACGGTGTAAATCATGTTGATCCGATAGCCGCAGCGCATCCCTTCTTTTACACGTTCATATTCTCTGGCGCCGATGTTCTGACCGCAGAAGGTCCCGATTGCCATTCCTATCGAGAAGCTCAGGCACATGAAAATCTGCTCCGTGCGATTTCCCGCCGCGTAAGCCGCGGCTGCATCCGACCCGAACTGATTAACCGCCCGCTGCATGAACATGGCGGAAATGATTACGATTGCCGATGACAAAGCCGCAGGAATGCCGATGCGAAAAACCTCCCGGATAATGGCTCTGTCTAAAAACAGACTGCCGTCCAGTTCTTTTCTTCGAAACCGGAAGGCCTCTGTTCTACAAAGCGCATATACCAGGCAGTAGATTCCGGAAATCAACTGAGAAATCACCGTAGCAATAGCCACTCCGAATACTCCCATGCCAAAGGAAACGACAAAGAGAAGATCCAGCGCCACATTCAAAAGAGACGCCATGACCAAAGCCACCAGCGGGGTTACCGAATCCCCAACCGCACGAAGGCATGATGACATCGCATTGTACAGACTGGTTGCCAGAACTCCCGCGCAAATCGTCCGGAGATAGACCGTCGCGTCCGGAAGCACATCCGAAGGAGTCCCCAGCAGATAGAGAAGTCCTTCGGCAGAGAACAGTCCGACCGCCATTAATGCGACACCCGTAGCCATAATCATCGCAATCGAAGTGGCAAAGGATTTCTGCACCTGTTCTCTTTCTCCGCTTCCGTATGCCTGCGCCAACAGAACCGAAGCGGCTGTGGAAAATCCCGTGACCAGGGCTATGATCAGATTGTAGGCCGCCCCGCAACCCCCGACCGCTGCCAGAGCATTTTTTCCTACAAACTGCCCCACCACGATCGAGTCCACCATATTGTAAACCTGCTGAAAGACCGAACCGATGAACAGTGGAAGGGCAAAGCGCATGATCAGCCCGAAGGGCTTTCCTTCTGTCATGTTCAGATTTTTATTATCATCCAAAACTTTACTTAACATCATTTTATCATATTCCCCTGCATCGCAAGTCAAAACCGAGATAAAACACGCCGCGCGAGTTTTATCTCGCTATCGCGACGCTCGCCGCACACGAATACTTCGCATT
>OMUU01000005.1 GCA_900314295.1 uncultured Lachnospiraceae bacterium
CTTGTTGCCTTCGAAATCGCATCCGGCCTCTTACGCGCGCTTCGCGTGCGACGAGCCCTTCTGCGTTTTCGAAGAGCTTATGCAGTAAAAAAAACACATGTAAACGGACAAATGGATGCATGGCAGCTACGCGGTATTTCTTTTACAATAGAGCTGTGGATGGATTGTATTCGATGCAATTCGTTACAAATTCCAAACGGAAAGAGAAAATCAAGCATGAAGATACAAGACTGTCAGAAAATCAGCGAAAGCCGCATTCAGCTCCGGACAGATAAAGGACGGCTCTTTCTCTCAGCCGAGACAGATAATATCATACGCTGTGTCTACACCGGAAGAGAACGGGAATCTTCCGTATCTCCTCTGCAAATCAGCCACACAGGTTCCGATTGCTCCCTGAATCTGGTTGAGCGGGAGTCTGATCTGGAGATCTCAACGAATCTTCTTGCGCTCCGGATCGACCGGGCAGACGGCAGGTTTACCTGGACCCGCAAAAAGGATAGCGTTTCATTGCTGCAAGAGGGTGAAAAGGAACTCACGGAGATTCCCGTCATGAAATATTCCACCTGTGGAGAGAAACCGGTTATCCGAAGAGTGAAAACCGTAGACGGAGAGAGAAATTTTGTTGAAAATCTCAGGGAGGTGGAAGATCACAAAGCATACCGGGCGAAGCTTTCGTTCCGGTTCCAGCCCGGAGAGAAGATCCATGGGCTCGGGCAGGGAGAGGAGGGCATCTACAATTACAGAGGTCACACCCAGTATCTCTATCAGCACAACATGCGCATTCCGGTTCCTTTCCTGATCTCGGACAGAGGATACGGCATCCTCGCGGACTGCGGAAGCCTCATGACCTTCAACGACGATGAGCGTGGCTCCTATCTTTTCTGCGACACGGTGGAGCAGCTGGACTATTACTTCATCGCCGGCGACTCGGCGGATGCGCTCATTGACGGTTTCCGCACTCTGACCGGAAGAGCGGCGATGCTTCCGAAGTGGGCCTTCGGATATATTCAGTCCCGGGAAAAATATTCCACGCAGGACGAGCTTGTGGAGACGGCAGAGAGATACCGGAGCATCGGCGTCGGCCTGGACTGCGTCGTACAGGACTGGAAGACCTGGCCCGCGGATGACTGGGGATGCAAGACTCTGGACAAAACACGCTACCCGGATATCCGGATGGCAATCGACAGGATTCATACCCTCCACGTACACACAATGGTCTCCGTCTGGCCCAATATGAATTATGGAACGAGAGATTATTGCGAAATGTCCGACGCAGGCTTCCTTCTCAATGATCTCGCGACCTATGACGCCTTTAACGAAGAAGCCCGGGAGCTCTACTGGAAACAGTGCAGTCGGGAACTTTTCTCCGGAGGCTTTGATTCCTGGTGGTGCGACTCCACAGAGCCTTTTTCCGGTCCGGACTGGAACGGAGAGTATGAGAGGGAGCCCTGGGAGCGTTATCTTCTGGTGGGGAAGGAGCACAAAAAGTTTCTCGGCGCGGATCGAGCCAATCTCTACGCCCTCGCCCATGCGAAGGGGATCTTCCAGAACCAGAGAAAGGAGGCGCCTGACCGCAGAGTCCTCAATCTCACCCGCTCCGGATACGCGGGCAGTCAGAAATATGGGACCGTTCTCTGGTCCGGCGATATCTCCGCAAGATGGGACGTATTGAAAAAGCAGATCCCGGAAGCACTCAACATGGCGATGAGCGGCCTGCCCTACTGGACCTTCGACATCGGTGGATTTTTCGTCCTGCATGAAAACTGGTCCAAGCGGGGCTGTGAGTGCAACAACGACCCCTCTATGAAATGGTTCTGGCACGGCGACTACGAAGAAGGCCTCAACGATCCGGGATATCGCGAGCTTTATGTCCGATGGTTCGAGTTCGGCTCTTTTCTGCCGATGTTCCGTTCCCATGGAACCGATGTCCCGCGTGAAATCTGGAATTTTGGAAAACCGGGCGACCCGTTTTACGATGCGCTTGCAAAAACAATTCGCACGCGCTACCGACTGATGCCGTATATTTATTCCATGGCGGGCGCAGTCGTGCAGCAAAACAGCACGATGATCCGCAGTCTGCTCTTTGATTTCCCAGCTGACAGCACAGCGGCCTCTCTCGACACGGAATACATGTTCGGGGAAAGCCTGCTGATCTGCCCCGTAACAGACCCCATGTACTATGGCAAGGGCGGAGAGCACCTCGATGTTCCGAAAACCCGGACCGTTTATCTTCCGGAAGGTACCGGCTGGTATGACTTCTATACAGACGATTACTATGAGGGCGGACAGACCGTGACCATCACGGTTTCTCTTGATCACATCCCGGTGTTCGTGAAAGCGGGAAGTATCCTGCCTATGGAGGCAGGCATTACCTATGCGGACGAAGTGCCTGACACCCCCTTTGAATTTCATCTGTATCCCCTTCCTCATCCGAAACCGGAAACCGGCCTTCTGCACCGGATTCTGTACTACGAGGATGACGGCGACGGATACGCCTATGAAAAAGGAGTGTTCCAACAGATCCCCATCACCTGGAATGAAAAAGAGTGCCTGTTTTCCATCGGATCCTCTCCCTTCCGATTCAGGGGAGGACTCGCGGGAAGAGATATCCGCCTGCTATTCGCCGGTGGAAAAGAGCACCTCTTCCATTATAACGGCGACGAGCACACCGAATATCTTTCAGAAGAATGATGATGTATCCCGGAGTTGTGCATCTGCGAATGGCAACAGGGCCGTAAAATCCCTGCCTTTCAGGCATCCCTTGAATCGCAACAATCCATTCACAATCCGGACAACTCATCTGTATGGCGGCGAGGACAATTTCCCAACATCCGCTTCGTGATTAATACAATGCAAAGGAGATTTTTATGAAATACAAAGACAATTGGGAAGAAACGAAGAAGAAATTTGACGGGTGGTGGCATCAGCAAAATACCGGCAGGCCGCTGATGCACGTCGTTGCGAGAAAGCCGGAGATTGAGTCCCTGTCCGATGGGCAGCCGCATGAAGGCGGAATGGATCAGGTATTCTGCCAGGGACTTTATTATGATCTGCCGGAGGATCTCAAATGGAAGGACATGGAGGATAAATACATGAACCCGGAGCGCATGGTCCTTCGGTACCGCGACTTCTGCGAGAAGCACCTCTTCCTCGGCGAAGCCTTCCCGAACATGGAGACCAACTTCGGTCCCGGCTCCGTTGCAGCCTATCTCGGATCCGATATCGGATTCAAGGAGGACACTGTCTGGTTCAAGCCATGCATCGACGAGGACGCGGACTGGGAGGACGTTCCGCCTCTGAAATTCGACCCCGAAAATAAATGGCTTCACAAGCATCTTGAGGTTGTCGAGGGCTGCAGAAAATTTGCGGGCGATGATTTCTGCCTCGATATGCCGGATCTGATGGAGAACGTCGACGTCCTTTCCTCTCTCCGTGGCGCCCAGACGCTCATGATGGATATGATTGAGGACCCGGACTCCATTGAAGAACGGATCGGCCAGGTGACAGACGCATATTTCGAGTTCTTTGACCGCTTCTACGATCTTGTCAGAACACCGGACGGCGGCAACTCCTATTCCTGCTTCCAGATCTGGGCACCGGGAAGAATGGCAAAGCTCCAGTGCGACGCCTCGGCCATGATGTCGGTTGACTTCTTTGATGAATTTGTACTGGATTCCCTGAAAAAGCAGACACAGAAGCTCGACTACGCCATGTATCATCTGGATGGTCCGGGAGCCATCCGCCATCTCGATCATCTCATGGAAATCCCCGGCATCAATGCTCTGCAGTGGACACCGGGAGACACCGGTCCGGACGGAACCTTCGAAGAATGGGACAAGATCTATGACAAGGTAATTGCTGCCGGCAAATCCCTCTGGATCAAGGTATACAGCGGCGGCTTTGAGGACTGGATCCGAAACTGCGACAGAATCGTGCGCAAATACGGTTCCTCCAGCGTCATGTTCTATTATCCGGAGATGTCCCTTACTCAGGCAGAACAGCTGCTGAAATATGCCGAAGAAAACTGGTCAGATATTAAGGGAACTTTTCACGCTTAACTCACCAACAAAACAGACATATACAGCCGACCGCCAGACATAAGGCGGTCGGCTTGTCAATTTACGCGAACAGTGAGCCGCAGCCGAATGCGAAGGATTCGTGTGCGGCGGGCATCGCGATACCGAGAGAAAACTCGCGCTGCGTGTTTTATCTCGTTTGCGCAGCTTATACCGTTTGCGGCACAAGATATCGTATCGAACACCCGGACCTCCCTGCGCCCCACGTAAGTCTCAGATCTTTCCGGTGCTTCCAAAGCCTCCTTCGCCCCGTTCTGTCTCTCCGAGCTGTTCCACCTCATCGAACTCGGCGGCAAGGAAAGGAAGAATGACAAGCTGGGCAATTCTCTCCCCGGGAACCACCCGCCGCGCCGTCTCTCCATCGTTGTGAACGGCAATCATAAAGGGACCGCGGTAATCCGCATCGACGACACCGACACAATTTGCCGGACGGAGCGATTCCTTCGCCGCAAGCCCGCTCCTGGCAAAAATAGCGCCGAAGTATCCCTCCGGAATCTCCATCGACAAGCCGGTGCCTACCATAACGGTCTCATGCGGCATGATTTCTACCGGTGTTTCGAGATCCGCATAGAGATCGTACCCCGCAGCCGATATGCTTCCGCGCGTCGGCATTTTTGCGGTATCCGTCAGTTTCTTTACTCTGATTTTCATGTCTCGTCCTCCGTAAGGTCAATATTCTTCGTCATGGCATCAAAAACTTCCGAAGCCTCCCTGTATTCCTCGTCGCTGTCGATCTGCGTGACAAGCGGCGCGCCGTCATCGTCCAGATCAAAGTGGTACAAATACGCGGTCCCCTCCGTACTCCCGTCCTCCGGAATCAGCACAATGTATTTCTGCTTAGGCATCTGGAATATCCTCACGATCGTGCAGCGCACCTCCCTGCCGTCCTCATAGGTCAGTGTCAGGCTTTCCTTCTCCGTCTCGATAAAAGAGCACCCCTCCGTACACACCGGCTGTTCCGATGCCAGGTTCTTTTGATTTCTTTCTTCCGTCATTTTCTCCTCCCTTTCAGACAATCACAATTTCCTTCTGATTGTACCTGTTTCCCGAGCATGTTACAATACTTCGCAGAAACATCTGATTTTCCAGCAACCACCGCAGTTACTGTTTACGCGCCACCTAAAACGGCTAAGATTTTACAGTACCTTTGCCTGA
>OMUU01000030.1 GCA_900314295.1 uncultured Lachnospiraceae bacterium
AGCGCACTGAGGGTTAGATGACGATCGGTCCGGAGCTGACGCACACGCTCCCCGACAGTCTTCAGTTTCTCGCCCTTTGCGGCAATACTCCGAAAGGCAGTGGCAGACTGATTTGCCTGCTCCTCTAAAGATTTCAACTTTGCTTCAGTCTCAGCAATTTCACGCTGCAAGCCGTTATACTGTTCCTGTGTGATAGTGCCATTCTTTAGAGCCTCGTCTGCCTGTTCAGCGGCTGTTTTTAAGGTCTCCAGTTTTTCCTTGGTTTCCTTGACCGCATCACCAAGGAGCCTGTGCTTTTGTGCCAGCAGTTCCGTATTGCCGGGATCGAGTTTCAGGAGCTTATCAACATCTTTCAGCTGGCTCTGGGTATTCCTGATTTCAGTATTTACGCCCTTTAAGGCAGTCTGTAGTTTGGTGGTATCGCCGCCGATCTCGACAGTAATGCCCTGGATTCTGCCAGCCATGCGTTAAGCCTCCTTCCTCATTTTATGGCAAAAGAAAAGAGCCATATCTCTATGGCCCTCATAAACATCATATTTTTAAGTTATGGCGATTGTCATCAGTCCAACAAAGCAAATACCTCATCACACGGTTTTCTGATATTCAGAATGGCGGATGAATCAAATTGTGTCTTTCCCGGATTGATTTGAACAATCCTTGCTGAAGATGGGATTGAATTCCAATAGACACCGCCATATGCCCCTTCTGCGCCGACAAGAATAACCAGTTCAGCCTTTGCTGCCCATTTCCTCGCTTTCGCCGCATCCGGTTCATAAAGACCGATGTGTGCATAAACAGGCCAGCAGCTGTAAAGCCCTCCGCATTCACATCTTGGTGCCTTACCCTGATTCCATATATTTACATCAAAATTCTGTTTTTCGCATTTCAGGCAGGTATTTACTGCAAAGCTTCCCTGGATCTCCGCCACATTTACAGAACCGGCCATGCTGTGCAGATTATCAAGGTTTGTCGTGATAATCCCATGTACTTTACCTTTTTGCTCAAGTTCAGAAAGCTTCTTATGTGACAGGCTGGGACCGTTCTCAAACATAGCCTTCAAAAACGAACGCCTTGCTACCCTGTAGTAATGCTCCGGCGTTGCCCTAAGAACATTGTTGGATACAAACTGCAGTGTTTCTACCAGATTAAGCCCGTGCATGCTCGGAATGCCTGATGCAACGGAAATCCCGGCACCGGTAACAACCAGTGTAAACCGGCTCTCATCCAGCATCTGCTGTAGTTTTCTGATCTGCTCATCCATAATTACACCCACTCGAAGTTTTCTTTTCCTGCACCAGCCTCAAAGAAATATTTGCCAATTCCTTTATCAACGCCGGAAAAAATACCATTTTCGCAGGAAAGAGAAACCTTATTTCCGGTTCCCTTTACTGTAAAAGCCATCTTGTTAAGAGCAGTCGGAGCCAAAAGAAGGGCTTCCACGCCGTCCTTGAACCACTGTGGTTCATCACCCTCATAGGAACTGATATCCGATGGTGTCTTCATCTTATGCTGAATGCCCTGTGTCTGTCCGTAGCCGATTGCTATGATCCCGGCAGGTCTTTCACCATCAGTATTATTGCTTACGCCTTTCCTTGAATACATGCCGCCGACCCACCAGGTGTTGAGACCAAGCGTCTGTGCATAAAGCATAACATCCGCACCGCAATAACCTGCTTTCTCATCAAGCTCCGGTGTATCCTTGCCGGAAAGGGCTATATAGTTGTTGACGCCTCTTGCCAGCACCAGTTTGGCAACAGCACTTAAGCCATCCGACTTTCCTGTGACAAGCTTTATATTCATCCCATACTTTTCATTGTTTTCCGTGATTCTGGCATTCAGCTTCTCTACGAGATCAGCCGGTATCGTTTTATCCGTATATTTGCGAACCATATGCCTTGCTTTGATTGCTTCTTTGATATCCATTCTATTCCGCCTCCTTCTGATTCACACTAATTGCACGGTTTACGATTCTGTCGAGGTATGATGAAAGTGCTTCTGTCAGACCTGCGTCTTCATCTTCCGTCATAATCTTTAGCCATCGATCCTGAACCTTTTTAAGTTCCGGTTTGATTTTCCTCGCCTTTTCTGTCAGAAAGAGCTGTTTCTGCCTTCTGTTCTTCGGATTATCTTTTCTTGTAATCAGCCCTTTGTCCTCCATCTTGCTAACGGTTCTTGCGACCGCAGCTTTATCGACAACATATTCAGATGCCAGTTCATCCTGCGTAAGTCCATCCTCTTTATACAGTGAGGCAAGGTACAGGATCTCCGTTGCGGACACATTAAGCCCTGTTAATTCGTGATTCAGATAGAGATTAAACTGCCTGACCAGGATATTGATCTGTTTCCCAATGATATTCATTTCCCACCTCCAACTGTTGATATGTCAATCATACTTCTTAATTGTTGACCTGTCAACAATTAAAACAAGAGAAGTCATCGCTGCAGTTCTTGCAGGAAACTGCTGCAGGATCCTGATGTTTGTCGCTCGTCCTTACGGGGTCATGGCGCATCAGCCTGCCGGCTCTTTCTTTGCTTAACGTTTGTATGTTGTAAACTAATAATACCAGGAATTGGAAATAAAAATCCCTGAAATTGGAAAAGGAATTCCTTATAAATGGAAAGGACACGTTGAAACACCAACCAATCAAAATTATCCTTTATCTAAAGCACAACCAATAGATAAGGGAGGAAAGGAAGATGCTCAGCATGTCCG
>OMUU01000140.1 GCA_900314295.1 uncultured Lachnospiraceae bacterium
GCGCTTCCTCCCGGCAATGAATTGCCGGGTATCCGCGCCTGAAAGTATCAATGAAGATTCCAATGGTTACTCACAGCTCTGGGAGTTTCTTGATGACCTGCAAAAGAAAGCCGGCAAAAATAAAGATACCAGAATACAGCATCAGCAGATATCTTTTTACATTGAGCTTCTGCAGGAGAATGGCACAAGGCTTGGAACAAATATAACGAAACATCTTGTCGAGGACATCTGGGAACTGCGTCCCGGCAACAACAGGGTTTTCTATTTCTATTTTGAAAACAATACCTTTGTTCTACTTCACCAGTTCCGCAAGAAATCCCAAAAGACTCCCCAACGTGAGATCAATCAGGCTCTTGCCGAAAGAGACGACTGGAAATCACGGCATGAAAAGAGGTGAATGCTATGGCAACATGGAACGATTATAAAAAACACGTGCGTGAATCAAATCCCGAAATCGGCAGGGATATTGATGAAGTCGAAGAAAGAGCTAAGATTGTCAGCGCCATGATTGACCAGCGCCATAATCTAAACCTTTCTCAGCGTGACCTTGCAGAGATGTGTGGCCTTCCGGAAAATTACGGATAAACAGACATAGCCTTAAAAGAACGTGCTCCCTTTATCTGCTCTCGCCGCAATTCCCAAAATGTTGCCTGAATTGACTCCCCTCGTGTCATCCATTCGTTATGAAGAGGAGAAATATCAAAGACCCCTTCCCAGTTCTTATCACGCATACTCTTTTGCTCTTCCGGGGCAAGAGCATTGTATCGTTTTTCAAGTTGTGTATTCTCTGCCTCAGTTGTAGACAGCAAACCGTGAAGCAGGATAATGCTCCACATATCGAAATCCGAAAGAAGAACCTGTTCATCTGGTATTTCTATTGTCAATCTGTAGTAAATATCCCCACGTAAACCACATTCCCAACGTTCACGCCTGAGATCCGGCTTTTTCCTTTTCCCTTCCCATTGGTACCATGCCCATACAGGATATGTAACTCCTTCTGGCGGCAGCCCGATACGCTTTTTCATCTGTTCCACAAGCCAATCGTACTCAGGAAGTAATTCCCGCATAGCTCCTCTGCTTATATCACAGTGATATACACCAGTGTCCTGAATCTCCTGATACACATCTTCCGGTTGTATCGTCCATAATATCATGTGCCCACCTTCTCCACGCCCTGTGCTTCAGCCGTATCATTCCCCGTAAATAGCATCAGCTCCGTCCCGCTTTATGTCAGAGCTTTCACTCATCATCCTCTTCGTCGTCGGTGAAGAAAAAAATATCCTCAACAGTCACATGAAAGACTTTTGCAATATCCATCGCAAGCTTTAAGGATGGATTATACTTTCCGTTCTCAAGTTTTCCTATTGTTTCACGCCGGACACCTACCATCTCAGCAAGCTGCGACTGCTGCAGATGCTGTTTTTTTCTATACTCATGAATTTATATCGCATATTATCTTCTGATGCAATAGAAATATGTGAAATAAATCACCTCGCAATCAAAGCATTTGCAACCTCCACCAGAACTGGTTTAAGATAGAAAGCAGCACAGGAAATCCGATTGGATTTAAGTAAGAATCGAAAATAGTAGAAAGAGCGAAAGCACCGCAATTTTCATGACCTTATCGGTGCCTTACGCCAGAAAGGCAGAAAATATAAATGAACAAGCAGCAGCTCGCAGCAAAGATCTGGGAGTCCGCTAACCGTATGCGGTCCAAGATCGAGGCAAATGAATACAAAGACTATATCCTCGGCTTCATCTTCTACAAGTATCTCTCTGACCGAGAAGAGCAATGGCTCCTTGCCAGAGAATACACCGAAGAAGATATCCGGGAATATGTCAATGAAGACGACGAAGAGACCGTCCGAAATGCTCAGCGAAGTCTCGGATACTTCATTGCCTATAAGGATCTCTTCTCAACCTGGATTCACATGGGATCAGATTTCTCCGTGGACAATGTCCGCACCGCCCTCTCCTCTTTTACCCGCCTGATCTCTGAATCACACAAAAAAGTCTTTGACGGCATCTTCAACACACTGGAAACCGGGCTTTCCAAGCTCGGTGAAAACACAAAATCTCAGACCAAATCCGTCAGCGACTTGATTCAGCTGATCGATGAGATTCCGATGCACGGGAAGCAGGATTATGACGTTCTCGGTTTCATCTACGAATATCTGATCTCCAATTTTGCGGCAAATGCGGGAAAAAAAGCCGGTGAATTCTATACGCCACATGAAGTTTCCCTGCTGATGTCCGAAATCGTGGCAAACCATCTGAAAGGCCGCGAGGAAATCAAAATCTACGATCCTACTTCAGGTTCCGGAAGCCTCCTTATAAATATCGGTCAGACAACCGCCAAGTATATGGACGACAGCAACCGCATCCGCTATTACGCGCAGGAGCTTAAGTCCAACACGTATAACCTCACAAGGATGAATCTTGTCATGCGAGGCATCCTTCCCGACAATATCGTCACAAGAAACGGCGATACCCTGGAGGAAGACTGGCCGTACTTCGATGAATCAGACCCGGTCGGCACATATGATCCTCTCTACGTGGACGCCGTTGTTTCCAATCCGCCCTATTCTCAGAGATGGGATCCATCCGGAAAGGAAAATGATCCGCGTTATTCCCGTTACGGGCTCGCTCCCAAATCAAAGGCCGACTATGCGTTTCTGCTCCATGACCTGTACCATCTGAAGCCGGATGGCATCATGACCATCGTCCTTCCGCACGGTGTTCTGTTCCGCGGCGGCGAGGAAGGACAGATCCGGAAAAATCTGATCGAGCAGAACAACATCGACACCATCATCGGGCTCCCGGCAAATATTTTCTTCGGTACCGGCATTCCGACGATCATCATGGTGTTGCGCCAGAAGCGCGACAATACGGACGTTCTGATCATCGATGCCTCGAAGGGCTTCACAAAAGAAGGGAAAAATAACAAGCTTCGTGCGTCTGACATCCGCAGAATTGTTGATACGGTGCGGGACCGGAAAACAATCGAAAAATATTCCAGAACGATTAGCCGCGAGGAAATACGAGCGAATGATTACAACCTCAATATTCCGAGATACGTAGACTCATCCGAAGCCACTGAAAGCTATGATATCTACGCTTCCATGTTCGGTGGAATCCCGGCAAAAGAGCTCCACGATTTTGACCGGTACTGGGACGTGTTCCCGTCTCTTCGATCTTCGCTATTTCAAGGAGACGGCGAATACGTAACTCTCTCCGTCCGGGATATAAAATCTGCCATTCTTGCGAATACAGATGTGAAGGAATTCCTTGAAAAGTTTAAGGGTGCTTTCGCTGATTTCGGAGATCATCTCGACCATCTCCTGATTGATGAGGCCGAGTCGTTGAATTCCGCAAAAACGGAAGCTGCGATTACGGCAGATATCTTCCGGCGTTTTTCTGATATTCCGCTCCTTGACCCGTATCAGGCTTATGAGATCTTTGAAACACAGTACACAATCATATCCGGCGACCTCGAACTAATCCAGGCCGAAGGCATGGAAGCCGTAACAAAGGTTGATCCGAATATGGTCCAGAAAAAGAAAAACGGCAAGGACGCCGAGGTTCAGGAGGGATGGAAGGGGCATATTCTTCCCTTTGACCTGGTTCAGAAAATTTTACTGAAAGACGACCTTGATCTGCTCCGCTCAAAACAGGAAGAACTCGCTGAAATTCCCGGAGAATACGACTCCCTTCTGGAATCATTGAGCGAAGACGATAAAGAAACAATTTCCGACGCTCTGAACGATACCAATGCCGCTTTTGTTATAAAGAATATCAAGCCTGTCATCCGGGTATTAAAGGAAGACCGTTCTGCAAATGCGGATCTCATTGCTGTTCTGCAGAATGCCGAAAAGCTGAGCGCCACAGAGAAAAAACTCAAGAGTGAGATTCGAAACGACGGAGAGGCTCTGCATCTCAAAACAAAAGATACGATTGAGAAGTTATCCAAAGGTGAAGTCCGCCAGCTCCTGCACGAAAAATGGGCCGCTCCGATCCTTTCGGGAACTCTTGAACTCGCAGGGGATCTGATAGATGAATTTACAAAGGATATCCAGCAATTGACCACAAAATATTCTGTTACGATGAGCGACCTCGAAGAAGAAATCAGATCCACGGAAGCTTCTCTTGCCGCCATGCTCTCAGACCTCACCGGCTCCGACGCCGATATGGCCGGAATCCATGAGCTGCAGAAGTTGCTTGGAGGTGCATCATGACAGATAGAAAAACACCGCGCATAAGGTTCAAAGGGTTCACGGATGATTGGGAACAGCGTAAGTTGGGGGATGTGGTTGAGCGGATCACACGAAAAAATCAAGATCTTGAATCTACTCTTCCGCTAACGATTTCAGCTCAATACGGACTTATCGATCAAAATGAGTTCTTTGATAAACGAATCGCCAGTAAGAATGTAAGTGGATATTATCTTGTTCGCAATGGCGAATTTGCGTACAACAAGAGCACATCATCAGAAGCACCATGGGGAGCGATAAAACGTCTTGACCGCTATGAAAGCGGCGTATTATCTACACTTTATATCGTGTTCCGGATTCTTGATGAGAGCCAAACAGACTCGGACTATCTGGTGTCATATTATGATACTCATCTCTGGCATAAAGATGTTCAGGCTATTGCTGCTGAAGGTGCCAGGAACCATGGTTTACTGAATATTGCACCTGTCGATTTTTTTGAGACAACGCTGATGCTTCCACAAAACATAGAGGAACAGCGGTTGATTGGGCGTTACTTTAAGAACTTGGATAAACTGATCACCCTTCATCAGCGTGAGTGTGAGCGGTTTCAGATTGTCAAAAAATCGATGCTTGAAAATATGTTTCCGAAAAATGGTGAACGAGTTCCAAGAATCAGATTTTCTGGTTTTACTGACGATTGGGAACAGCGTAAGCTGGGAGATCTTTATACAGAAAGAAATGAAAGAGGCAAT
>OMUU01000109.1 GCA_900314295.1 uncultured Lachnospiraceae bacterium
GTTTCGTGCGGCAGCCCTCGTTTGCCAGATGACAGCCCGTAAAGCTATCACCTTTTCTTCGGTGGCTGATCCTCCCTCGGAATACCGGAATAACCGTCGTATGGACGGTCAGAGAAGCGGTACATGGAAGAGCGGAGCTCGTTCGTCTGATCATACCGTTTTCCTCCCCAGTACGGTCTTCCGTTCATCTCGGTCTTCGGTCCGAAGTGTACGTCCTTCATGATGTACTTCAGGAATTCCTCAAATCCGGTGCGGTCGACGATATAGCCGATGTGCTCCTTATTCTCAACCGCGCCTCTGTCCTGATAAGCATCCAGATAATCATACGTGTTCTTGATAATGCG
This sequence comes from uncultured Lachnospiraceae bacterium, assembly GCA_900314295.1. Taxonomy (GTDB): domain Bacteria; phylum Bacillota; class Clostridia; order Lachnospirales; family Lachnospiraceae; genus Bilifractor. The sequence goes on from OMUU01000109.1 coordinate 345, forward strand.
AAGAATGCTTTCCTCATCCGCCCATTTCAGGAAATCGACACCCAGACGAGGATTCTTCTTTCCGGTCCGTCCAAGAAGAGCTACGCGGAAGTAATGCTCCTTGCTCCGCGTCCATGCGCGGGTCGGGCAGTAGACCACACAGACACCGCAGCCGATACACTTGCTGGTATCACGGACAATCTTGCCATTTACCACGGAGAGCGCACCGACGCTTCGTCTGCTGCAATATTTTACACACTGCTCACAGCCGATGCAGCGGTCCGGATTGTACTGCGGCTCCGTCTGTCCGATGATGCCGAAGTCGTTCAGTCTGACATGCGCGCAGTCATTCGAGCAGCCGGTGCAGGCGATCTTTACGTGGTGATCGTTCGGATAGATCAGCTTGTCGATTTTCGCCGCAAGTGCCTTTGTGTCGTAACATCCGAAGGGACACAGCGATTTGCCCGGGCATGCCACAACGTTCCGGGTTCCGGAAGAGGGATAGCCCTCACCCGGCTTGTTCGGCTCCTGCGTCACTCCGCTCGCCTCTATGATAGACTGAAGGGCCTTGTTCACCTCTTCGACATCTTCAATCGGGATTCCCGGGATCTCAAAACCCTGACGATTTGTCAGATTGACCTCCCCGGTGCCGTATTTTACCGCAATCTCAACGACCTTCGCCAGAGAAGCGGCATCAATTCTTCCTCCCGGAACACGCACACGGGAAGCCACCTCTCCTCTGACCTTCGACTGACGGAAGTTATTCTTTTTTAATTTTTTTACATTACAATCGTAACCCATAAATTTCTCCCTCCTCAGTCAAGCATATTCTTGCTCTCGGTATAGTTGAATACCGGTCCGTCCAGGCAGACGTACTTCTCGCCGATCCGGCAATGGCCGCATTTCCCGAGACCGCAGCACATCTTTCTTTCCTGAGACACCCAGATATTCTCCTCACGGAATCCCTTCTCGAGAAGACCCATGACAGAGAAACGCATCATTGGCGGCGGGCCGACCACGATCGCAGCTGCATTCTCCACGTCGCGTATCTTCACATCCGGAATGTATTTGGTCACAAGTCCGATCTTCCCTTCGTATCCCTCCGGTGCACCGTCAACCGTCAGCCAGAGATCCAGGCGCTCGTCCCACTTCTTCAGGTCATCCCGGAACAACATGTCGTCCGGGCTTCGGAATCCGACGATGACATGCTTGTCCGCAGCGTCCGGTTCATCCGCGAACGCACTCACAACCCCGCGCACCGGTGAAACGCCCGTACCTCCGGCAATAACCAGAACCTCCCTATTCCGATAGAGATCCATATCGAATCCATTTCCGTACGGACCGCGAAGAAGGAGAGTCTGCCCTTTATATTTTTCAAAAACCTCATCGGTAACTCTGCCGACCTTACGCAGCGTAAGGTCGATAAAATCCTCTCCGATACCGCTGACGGAAATCGGCGCCTCTCCGAACTTCGGGACAGACACCTCAAAAAACTGACCGGGTTTCACATCTCCCGAATACCGAAGACGAAAGGTATATTCCTTCTTTGTGTGTCTGATCACATCCAGAATCTCAGACGCAAAAGGGATGTACGGATTCTTCTCATTTGCTGCCATTTGCACCTGCCTCCTTTCCCGCTTTATCCGCAGACTCCGCAGCGAGCTCATTCACCCTTTGATTCACTTTATTGATTATTTTGGAGAAGGAGATATACTCCGGGCAGACTGCGTCGCAGCGACCGCAGCCGACGCACATGTCATAACCGAAGCGTTTCCGGAAATCGTAGATCTTGTGCAGCACCTTGAAACGCATCCGCTCTCCCTGTGTTCTTCTATACTGACCGCCGCCTGCTACATTTGTATAACCGTCAATCATACAGGAGGCATTTACGCGGCGTCTCTCGCCGACCTTACCGTTGTCGGTATAGAAGATATCCTGCATCGTAAAACAGGTGCAGGTGGGACATACAAGAGTGCAGCGGCCGCAGCCGATACATCTTGCCGTATATTCATCCCAGATCGGATCCTTATAAATGCTGTTCGGAATCTCCGCCGGGATTTCCACCTTCGTCCGATTTTCTACAGGATAAGAAGGTGTTATCTCCGCCTTCCTGCCGCCCGCTTTTTCAAAAACAGACACCATGGAAGCATCCGGCACATCACAGAGGAATCCATCATCCGTCTGCTCTACTGAGAACAGATATCCCTCTGTCACCCGGTTGGTTCCCATGCTCGCCGAAAAACCATCCGGATCATCCGCCTCTTCACCGGCAATCAGCGCAAACTTTACATGGTCGCGGACATTCTCGTAGAAATAATCCTTCGGTCCATTGCCAAGATACATCTGATCGAGCCGTTTAACCGCGTGCATATCGTAGCTGCGAAGAAAAACAATTACATCCCTTGTATCGCGGTCTGCCTCCTTCACGACATTTTCCGTGAAGAAGAAGAGCGTCTCAGAAAGCGGAGTCAGGATCTCCTTGAAAGAGTAATCCGACTTCTTCTGAAGCTCGATTTCCGACGCATCCGTAACGAATTCATAACGAATGACGTCCGTGTCCGTGAATCTTCCTTCCCCGACCTTACGGACAGGAGCGAAGATCCGATAATTCCTGCCTAGATCCTTCACCACCTCAGAGAATCCGGCCTTGTCAAGCGCATATCCCACGTAAATACCTCCTCGAATATATACAGGACATCAACTGTTACATTGTTAAATATAGCAAAAAGTATAAAAGAAGAATACACCTTTTGAGATAGTTAAATATTTAACAATGCATATCTACACAACTAAGTAAATTATACCACCTCTCCAGAAATAACCGGTTGCACATGCAACGTATTTGATAAGCTCTTCGAAAGCGCAGACAGGCTCGTCGCACGCGAAGCGCGCGTAAGAGACTGAATGCGTTTTCGAAGGCAACAGGTATGAGCATGAAGCGGTGCGCAGCAGCGCGAAAATGCTCATACCTGTAGGATTGTGAGAGTGCGCAGCACGGAGCAATCCGTAGCTTATCAAATACATTTACATTAAAGCTCTTCGAAAGCGCAGACAGGCTCGTCGCACGCGAAGCGCGCATCCAACCACGTGAGCAGGACTTCCCTGAACCATTTGTCAGAGCATTACCGACTGTTAAAATAATGATCCGCCCATTTTCAAAAGACTAAAAAGCGAGGACTGTTTGACGAAGGCGCTCTGCGCCTGAGGAGTTCCGCAGCTTCATAAACCAGGATCATTATTTGTTACAGTCGGTTTGCGAATGACAACAGGTGAAGGAATTCCTGCTCACGCATACCCAAGCAATCCGCAGCTTATTAAATACATTTACATTAAAGCTCTTCGAAAGCGCAGACAGGCTCGTCGCACCCGAAGCGCGCATAAAAGACTGAATACGAATTTTCACATTTGTTGCGAAATAAATAGCCTCGTCTTATAATCAGCTTATGGATGCGGAGGAACTGAAAATGAAGCCAACGAAAGCAGAAATCGCAGAAATATGTGAAGCGCACATCCCCCTTTTCATGGGGCTGGATTCTCAGCAGATCCATGCACTGGCAGGCCACCTGGACAGTCACATCTCCAGCTTTCATAAGGGCGCGCTAATTATTATGGAAGAAGAAAATGTGAAGTATATCGGTATCGTTCTGTCCGGCAGGGTGGATATGATCCGTGAGGATGTCTGGGGCAATAAAATTTTCATCACATATATGAGAACGGGCGAGCTGTTTGGCGAAACCTTCAGCATTATGAAACAGACCGCCTCAAAGGTGTCCTTCCATGCAGCGGAAGATACCCGCGTCCTTTTTCTCTCGCTAAGCCGCATTCTTCATCCCTGCAGCAATCAGTGCGTCTTTCACGTGAACCTTGCGGATAATCTCTATGATCTTCTCGGGCAGAAGAACATGCAGCTGATTGAAAAGGTCGAGATCGTTTCCAAGCCTGATCTGCGGAGCAAAATCCTGGCTTACCTGACCCTTCAGGCAGAGAAACAGAACAGCCGCTACCTCGAAATTCCCCTGAATCGCGAGGAGATGGCCGAGTATCTCTGCGCAAACCGCAGTTCCCTGAGCCGCGAGCTTGCTTTGCTAAAGCGTGACGGAATCCTGGATTTTCACAAAAATACCTTTGTCTTGCTCTGATTCCATAGAAATTCATACCGATGATCGGATATGCTTTCGTTAAACGATATTTCCAAAGAAAGTTGTGCGCGACTGCGCACATTCTGTTATAATGGGATTTCATTAGATTTTAAATCGACCAGAATTTAAATTACCAGCATCATGAAAATTCACAGAAAGGCCATAATTATTCTATATAATTATGTTCCTGAAACAAATAAGATTACAACACGCTGGAATAAGCGTGTATCTGTACAGATATAATTGCGATATACGTCAGAAAATGGAGAACAGTTATGGAAAAAATCAAAGTCGGTATGCTAGGAATTGGAAACATAGGGAAGGGAACCTATCAGGCTCTCGCCATGAATCAGAAAAAAATCGCGGATACGACCGGACTTGATATCGAAATCGTGAAGATCCTGAACCGCCATCCGGAGAGAGACCGTGGGATTGACATTCCAAAGGAAAAGTATACGGCAGATATCGATGATATTCTGAACGATCCGGAAATCAGCATTGTGGTCGAGCTGATCGGCGGTATCGAGCCGGCCACCACCTTCATGGCCCGTGCGCTGGAGAACGGGAAAAGCGTGGTTACCGCCAACAAGGCCGCTATTGCAGCAAACGGACGCATGCTCGCCCAGCTGGCCCAGGAGCATCATGTGCTTCTTCGCTTTGAGGCCGCAGTTGCTGGTGGAATCCCGATTCTGACCTCTCTGACGACGGCTCTTCTTTCAAATGAATTTCGTTCTGTCCACGGCATCCTGAACGGAACGACAAATTATATCCTGACGCAGATGGAAGAGAATGGCAAGGATTATGCCGATATTCTGAAAGATGCGCAGGCGAAGGGATTTGCCGAGGCCGATCCCACCGCTGACGTAGAGGGAATCGATGCGGCGAATAAGCTCTCGATTCTGATCTCTCTGGTCTTTGGTCTCGGGGTCGGACCGGATCAGATCCCCACACAGGGTATCACGCATGTCGGCGCAGATGACATCGCCTTTGCAAAAGATTCCGGTTATAAGATCAAGCTTCTCGCCAGTGCCCGCGAAGAGAACGGCGAGGTCTGTGCCAGTGTAGAGCCGACACTGGTTCCGGTAAGCCATCCACTGGCTAATGTCCGCAATGAATTCAATGCGGTATTTATTACCGGTAACGCGGTTGATAATCTGATGTTCTACGGAAGAGGAGCCGGGCCGCTTCCGACGGGAAGTGCCGTTATGGGAGATGTGATCGGCGTAGCCCGCAAATGGGAGAAGGATTCCGCCTACGACATTGTTCCCCAGCTGCGTTACGATGCTGATCTGAAGTTCATCGGAGAGGGAAGCAACAAGTACTACGTGCGTATGACGGCAGAAGATATTCCGGGCGTTATGGGCAAAATCACAACGATTCTCGGCGCGCACGGGATCAGCATTGAGACCGCTCTGCAACGTCCTGGCAAAAATTTCGGCGATGCGCCTTCCTCTGCGGCTCCCATTGTTCCGCTGATCTTTATTTTTGCAAATGTTGAAAAGACCATTGTCAGCGACGCACTGGACGATCTTCTCGCTAATCACTGTGTAAAATCCATAGAGACGGTCATGCGCGTAGAGGAGTGATCCTTTTCGTTTTTGAAGATGAGAGAATATTTATAGGAAGGGGACTGTGGAATGGCAATCTGCGTTCAGATCCTTTCACTGTTATGTTTTTGTATACTAAGCGTCCTGGAACTGCGCTTCCACGGAACGGATAAGGAGCGTTTTTTCAAACCGCTTCTGATGCCGCTGCTCATCGTTTTTTATCTTTCCTCTGCGCTTGCAATGGGAAGGGAAATCCGGTTTCTTTTGATTCCGGCGCTGATCGGAGGATTTCTCGGAGATACGTTTCTTCTGCGGGATGAATATTTCATTCCGGGACTTTTGTCCTTTCTGGCAGGACATATCTTCTATATCGCCGATTTCTGGAGAAACATCAAGGTAACCTGGCTTCGCCCCATTCCGGTGATCGTCTTCGTCATGATCTATCTGCTCTATATGATCCTGGTCGTGCAGAAGCTTTTTCCCGGGATGGACGCAAGGGCAAAGGCTCCGGTCAGTCTCTACATCGGCATCATTCTGGCGATGAGCTTCAGCTCCTATCTGATGTACATGACTGGAAAAACCACGGGAAGAATGGTGACTTGGGTTGGAACTATGCTGTTCCTTGTATCTGACACCATCCTTTCCTTCCAAATCTTTCATAAGAAGAGCGGAGCATGGGTCATGCCGACCTACCTCGCGGCGCAGTTTCTGATCGTTCTGGGCGCTCTGATGTAGCACCGCTGTGTATCCATGGTTAACCTCACCACCTGAACGGTGGGACCGTTCTATTTTCTTTCGATACGATGTGCAAAATCTGACAGAAAAAAATTTATTGTTGTAATGTTTTTTTTACCATATACAGGTATAATCCTGTTTTGAAACAGAGTACGCCGGCCGGGTGATTTCCATACCCTCCGGATGTAACAGCATCAAACGACAAAATTTTCAATATAGCAGGAGAGTGATATTTTTTGAATAATGCTTCAAGGACAAGACAGAGACAAAGAAAAAAAGGACTATCCATCAGCACCATTGTTTTGATCGTTATGCTTGCGGTCATCGCAGTCGGTCTGGTTGCAATTTTTGCGATTTATCAACACGCCAAGCATTCCGATACCTTCATGAAGAATACCACATTTAACGGTGCAGATATTTCCGGGATGACACCGACGGAAGTCGCGAATCAGATCATTCAGAACAGTCAGCCGGTTACAATCAACGTTACCGAAAAGGACCAGACCGTGCTGACCGGAGACCTTGCCGATTACGGCTACAGTCTGGACAAGGATTCGATGACAGCTTCCCTCGAAAAAGCCAGAACGGCCCAGACGGCAAGCATCGGCGCTTATATGCAGAATACAACCGGCGGAGACAATATTTCCGCGGATACCGTTTATTCCTTTGACCAGTCAAAATTTGATTCCTTTGTACAGAGCTCGAATTTCAGCGTAGCCCGTGTAAAATCCGTAGAGGGCGCCGTCACACTGGATTCCTCCAGCAATACCTATGTCGTGACCCAGCCTGTCCAGGGAAATGAAATTGACGACACAAAGCTTCAGGAAGCGGTCCGCAAGGCGATTGACAGTGCTTCCGAAAACGGTTCGCTCACCGGTACCGTCAATATTTCCATTCCTGATGACTGCTATACATCAAAGACGGTGAATACAGATACCGCCGATCTGCAGAAGGAAGCCGATGAAAAAAATAAAGAGCTGAAGCTCCAGGCTTACAAGGATATGGTTATTACCTACCAGTTCGGAAGCCAGAACGAAACTCTTACCTACGATACGTTCAAGGACTGGCTGAGCATCGCAGATGACGGAAGCTGTACCGTAGACAAGGATAAGGCCGCTGCCTATGTGAGCAATCTTGCGAACAAATATAATACTCGTCATATCGAGAAAACCTTCAAGACCACCGGTGGCCTGACCATAGATTTCCCGCTCGGAAAGGTCGAGTACGGCTATACGGTTGATGAGGAGTCCGAGACCGCCGAGCTGATCAAGGACCTGGAGGCGGGACAGTCTGTCAGCCGTGAGCCGATTTACTATCAGACCAACGACTACGGAAATCCCTACTACTACAAGAGAAACGGAACAGACGATCTTGCGGGGACCTATGTAGAGGTCGATCTTACAAAACAGCATCTCTGGTATTACAAGGATGGTTCTCTGCTCCTGGAAAGTGACCTGGTGAGCGGCGACCTTTCGAAGAACCAGGGCACCATGACCGGCATCTTTCCTGTTGCTTATAAGGAAAGCCCTTCCACTCTGGTGGGCGCGAATTATTCCACAAAGGTTCAGTACTGGATGCCATTCTACGAGGGCGAAGGCCTTCACGACGCATGGTGGCGCACCTCCTTTGGCGGCGAAATCTACAAGACCAACGGATCCAACGGATGCCTCAATCTCCCGTCGAATGTGGCCCAGTCCATCTTTGAGAATATTGATGCAGGCGTTCCGATCGTCATTTATTACGAGCCCGGCACCGAACCGGCGGAATCCACCTATGCGACAGATTCCACAACAATGGCCGACAACGCATCAGCCGCAGCAGGCTGATCCGAAGTACGGTCTCACAGAGGTGACTGCTTTACAGACCCGCCTTGAATAGATAGCCTTCATAACAAAGAAAGTGACAGAAGATCATGCTGATGAATGGTAATCGGCATGATCTTTTAAATTTACGCGAACAATGAGCCGCAGACGAATGCGAAGTATTCAGCTGCGTCGAGCGTCGCGATAGCGAGATAGAACTCGCGCAGTGTATTTTATCTCGTTCCCAAAAAAAGATCCTAATTTTCTACATTTCGTGATACAATCAACTTCATAACAGCATGAACGGGGAGGTAATATTTTGAAACGCAAACACCTGAAGCTCGCAGCGAGCATTCTAATGAGTATCAGCATCGCACTCACGGCTGTTCCGATGTACGCTGCTGACAGTACGGCCGTCTCGGCCTCGTCCTCAGACAAGGCTTCCGAGCCGGAAGAATCTGAAGTCTCATCATCACAGTCCTGCGGCGAATCCGAATCCGCGAACCGACAGGAGGCCGCAAAGGACAAGACGGATGACGCTGCAGAGGTAGGAGATGCCATCCGGGATATCATCTCGCAGACAGCAGATCTTTCAGATGGAAACGCGGATCTCACATCGGCGGATGCACTGAAAAAACAGATTGAGGTTACCATTGATCAATATGATTCTCTTTCCGAAGAAGAGCAGCAGATACTCTCAGAGAGCCGGAATGCCCTGACAAACGCGCAGGCATCCGTTGACACCGTCAGTGATGCCCTGACGGAAATGGCTGAGACAGGAACGGTCACTGTCGCACAGGATGAGAATTATAACAGCTGGCGATATATCAACGGTCAGCCGGTCGAAGATGCCATTGACACGGTAAAGGATGAAACGGCAGCGGTTCAGGCCATGAATGAAGGAGAACCGGATACGGTCATCCAGGCTCTCAAAAGCGGTGAGGCAAGCGTAGGCACCGGGGAAACAGAATCCTACCGTTCTGAGGATGTATCAGAGGATGCAGCGGACGGGATTCTCCTTTCCGATAAGGGAAGCTTCGGCGTCGATGTAAGCACCTTCCAGGGTTCGATTGACTGGGAAAAGGCCAAAGCCGACGGTGTCACCTTTGCCATTCTTCGTGTCGGCTATGGAAGCGATCTTGTAAAACAGGATGATGATACCTGGGAGACAAACGCAGATGCCTGCGAAAAGCTCGGGATTCCCTACGGCGCTTATCTATATTCCTATGCCCAAACGACACAAATGGTAAGCAGCGAGATTTCCCATACCCTCCGTCTTTTGGCCGGGCATCGTCTGAGTCTTCCCGTTTTCTATGACATGGAGGACAGTGTGCAGTCTGTTCTTCCTGCATCCACGCTCTGCGATTTTGCAAACCAATACTGTGAGGGCATTGCCGCCGCCGGTTATAAGGCGGGCATCTATTCCTCCAAAAACTGGTGGGAGGGTAAGCTATCCGGCATAGCGCAGGACATCACCTATTATCACTGGGTAGCCCAGTGGAACAGCGTATGTAATGCCAACGCAGCCTATCAGTTCTGGCAGAATTCAAGCGATGGAAGCGTAGATGGTATATCCGGACGTGTAGACACCGATTACTGCTATTTTGATCCGAATTCCCAGTCCACGACGATTGTCGCCAACCCCGGTGCCATGGACGAGGCAACCGGGACCAGACTCCTGTATTCCACCTTTGGCAGCCAGAATGAGTGGCTGACCGGACAGAACGGCTCGGTTGCAGGAACCACCTATGAGAGTGGAAGCAATGACGTTCTCCAGTTCCTCACAATCAATGAGACGATGGCCCCGAATCTTTCTCTCAAATATCGCGTTTCCTCAACAAATATCGGCTGGGACACCGTATGGCACAGCGAGAACACTACGAGGAACTGGCTTGGCACTCTGGGGAATATCGCGGGTACCGCCGGTTATCAGCTCGAAGCTCTGCAGATCGAACTGACCGGCTCGGCAGCATCCAACTATTCCATATACTATTGTACGAATGTCTATGGAATCGGCTGGCTGGACTGGACCAGGGATGGGGCCACTTCCGGAACGACGGGCCAGGGACTCGGCATTCTCGGAGTCAAGATCATTATCCTTCCGAAGGGTGCTGACGCTCCCGAAAATCTCGGCAGCGCGGGTTATTCCGCAAAGGAAAGCTCCGCGGCGCCTTCTGCGTCCGACGCGGTCTTCTCCGATATACAGGATTCGTCTTCGTATTACTACACCCCGGTTTACTGGGCACAGCAAAAAGGCGTAGCCTCAGGATTATCCTCTGACACGTTCGGCGCAAGCACCGTATGCACCCGTGCACAGATTATCACCTTCCTGTATCGTCTGTTCGGAAACGGTGAGGTTTCTGCACAGCCATGTTCCTTCACCGATGTGTCGGAGAGCAGCTATTATTACAATGCCATAAACTGGGCATACCGTCACCATATTACAAACGGGACCTCTGCCACCACCTTCTCCCCCGACAAGTCCTGTACAAGAGGGCAGATTGTCACCTTCCTGTACAATTACTTAGGAAAGGAACAAACCTATACTTCCTCTGCATTTCGGGATATTTCAAGGAGCAGCTATTACTACAATGCTGTGAACTGGGCTGTCGCAAAGGGTGTCACTTCAGGAACCACCAGCACCACCTTCTCCCCTGACCAGACCTGTTCCAGGGCAGAAGCAGTCACCTTCCTTTACCGGGCAGTGAACTCCTGAGAGATCTTTTAGCAGCCGGTAATGCTCAGGCAAAGCTATTGAAAAAACTTAGCCGTTTTTGTTGTGTGTCAAATATTTCCGAAGAGTGGTGTGTGAAAGAGTGGCATGCAAAAGAGTTATCAAAAAATTTATATTTATTACTTCAAAAACAAGTTATAATAGGGGACAGACTGAGATTAATATTTTAGACACCTGCCTTATATCGAAATTGGAAGGAATGATAATTTTGCAGAGCGAAAATATTTATAATATAGAGAAATACGGCAAACCGGTCCTCAACAGTCTGAAGTTCCGGGAAGCCCTTGAGCAGTGCCACCATCACAGTTCAACCGTTGGCATGCACTCCCTGAATGTCACCTTCGTTGCCCTTGGCATTGGATACCTTCTGGATAAGTTTCATATTCGCACGAACACCCGGGCGCTGGTTATTGGCTGCCTGTGCCATGATCTCGGTATCCTCGACCGCGAACGGTTCCCCTCGAATTCTTCCATGTGCAGACTGCATCCGATTGAATCCGCAGATCTCTCTGTTTTTTTCTCCGATCCGGAGGACAGAGAGAGGGTCTATGACATCTGCCGGCACCACATGTTCCCCCTCATGGCTACACCGCCGAAGACAACGGAGGGGTGGGTGATCACGGTAGCCGACAAGGTGTCCGCCGTCGGCGAAAGAATGCTTCCCCCGGTACGACGGATGTGGGAGAGGAGAAACCTCAGGGTAATACCCACAGAAACCACATATAACACTGCCGCTTAACAACTCTGACGACAAATCGAGAGAATACACGTAGCTGTCGGTTGGAATCCTCACGGATATCCTCCGGCAGCTTTTTTTACGCGAACAGTGAGCCGCAGCTGAATGCGAAGCATTCGTGTGCGGCGAGCGTCGCGATAGCGAGATAAAACTCGCGCAGCGTGTTTT
>OMUU01000044.1 GCA_900314295.1 uncultured Lachnospiraceae bacterium
CAAACTTATTTAAGAAGTATTCGTAGATGCGCCCAATCACATCCCCTCCAACATCATCCAGCGTGTTGTTATTGAAAATCCGGAGAAGCTCTGAGAGAAGCTCATCTGAAAAAATGGTGTATTCTTTTGGAAGTACGCCCTTTAATTGTTCGCTCTGATCTTCTACAAGCGACATTGCGTTGTTTACGGCTGAGCCAAGGGACGTAATCGGATCGCCATTTTTATCGGTCAAGTTTGCGGCAGAGATGTCCTCCGGAAGGTTGACGAGATAATCATACTGTGCCTCACGAGGAAGAAAGAGCGCCGACTTCTCTGCAAAATCAATCGCCTCTACAGGTATTACTCTCCCATTCCGCATTGGACGGTCTTTCAGGATCTCTGCCTCAACCCTTTTGAATCGTGAATATGCATACCGGAGAAAGATCAGGCCCAGCACAGGCATACAGTACTGATTCGATGTGAGTTTCGATCCCGCGCGAAGCAGGTCAGCCGATTCCCACAGATCTGATTCCAGTTTTTTAATGCTCTTGTTGTCCATGCTCTTTGTCTCCTTTTATACGGCTTCTATATGCCGATATTGATTCTATAAAACGAAAATAAGGCACAGAGCGTTCCTTGCTCCATGCCTAAACACTGTCTTATCCGCTCTTTGTATGCTTTTGACCAGTTTTCTGATAGTTCTATCTTGCCATATTCCTGCCACCCCGACCATGAGAAGTTAAGCGGGAGACATAGAATTATAGATTCCTACTTCGTAACAGTTACCTGGAATTGGTAGAAATCCGTATCGTTGACCGCATCGAAGAGAACATTTTTTGCCAGATCATCCGCCCATGTAATAGAACCGGTAATGACTGCACTCTCGTTTGAAACTGTAGGATTATTCTCTGCAGCCGGTGCCTTCTTCGCTGCTGCTACTCTGGGCTTTTCTTCTGCAGTCGCCTCTCCGGATTTCTGGTCATCGGAAGTGTTTTCCGTGCTTTGGGTGGAAGCAACAGTCTCATCACCCAAGAATCCCTTTAATATTTTATATGCGGCTTTTACATCCTCGTCATTTTTCTGGCCATCAGAAAATTCCTTATATACTTCTTTCAGGCTGTCAAGGTCGGCCTGACGCGTTTTCTGATCCTGATCCTCGTCCGGACCTGCCTCATTTACAGCTTTCTGAAAATCCTCAACCTTTTTCTCGAAATACTCCTTTTCATACGTACTAAGCTTTTCGGTAATGCTTTTCAGTGTTTCTTCCGCCTTCTGCACAGATTCATCTGCACGGTCTGTGTCAGATAAACTCTGATACGTTTTTTGAAGTGCTGTCAGCTTGTCCTGAACCTGCTTCATGTTGCTGTCCGCGTTCTCTGCTGTGCTCTTTGCATCCGCATCTTCAGAATGATGAAAAAGTGCAGAATCCGCTTCGAACTTTGCCTGACGAGTCTGCTGGATGTCATCCCAGTTCAGCGCAGCAACATCCTGTGTGAACTGCTTTCCAGCATCAGACAGGGCTGCTTCCGCCTGTTCTTCCACCGGGCCCTGCGAACTACTTTGCGTCTCTGTCTTTATTTCATTTTGTGCGGATGCGTCTGATACAGGATTTATATCACCCTGCTCTGTTTTCTGTACCTCATCCACAGATTTGTCCTGCGTTTCCGTTTCTGAAACGGCTGCGGAATTCTGATCTGCAAACGCGGTTACCGGGCTCGCCATCTGAACCGTGCTGAACAGCAGAACAACCGCGCAAATCAGTGAAACGACGCGATTAAATTTTTTTGTAAGTTTTCATCTTGTCTTTTCTTGTTCATAAAGTATCCCCCTCTCATTTCTCATCTACTGACAAAATCCTCTGTCCTTGGAAATACAAGGTTTCCGGGGCATCCTAAGAGATTTCTGCTCGTGGTTACTTGGTGTATTTTTCCAGAAATGGTTTGTGATATTTTTCCACCCCCTCCTGTCTCGCTTTCACTGCCTCTTGCAGGCTCGGATACGTCCCCAGATAATGCCGTATCTTATTCAGTGTTATACTCGCCATGTAGGTTCCACATTGCGTTCGGTATACGCCGGTATAACCGGTTGTATTATCCGCACGTTTTTTCCTTTGCAGAAATTCAATACAGCTGTTTTCCGCATAATGAAGTCTTTCGTGGAGCTTTTTGCCGTTTTCCATTCGGATATGTCCACAGCTGACGGTACTGCCATGCAGCAGTTCATCGGCTGAATAATCCTTCTCCTTTCCACAGGAACATCGGCAGTGCCAGATAACACTGCCCTTCGAATCTCTTTGATCGGTCTGATACAAGACAGTCAGTTCCCCAAACTTCCGGTTGGTTAAGTCAATGGGGTGTCCTTCCCGTTTATTATTTCCATCCGTCGCGCAACCGCATCCACAGTCATGGCGATACCCTCGAATCAGATACCTGCCATTCACTTCAAACTTTCTGCCGCAGTCGCATTGACACTCCCAGATAATTGAACCGTCCTTACTTCTATTTTTCGTTGGTCTCAGAACCAGTATTTGTCCGAAACGTTTTCCGGATAAATCTCGATATTTTCTCCTGTTTTCTTCCTGCAGACACCCACTGTAATCCGCGATTTTATTCCTCACCAAAAGAAAGATTATCCGTCACATTATCAG
>OMUU01000011.1 GCA_900314295.1 uncultured Lachnospiraceae bacterium
CCAGTTTGCGAATGGCAACAGGACTGTAAAATCCTTGCCGAATATAGTTGTGAGTTAACAGTAACGTATCTGCTGCAGATCAAGGTTGTGCTTTGAAAAAAGAAAAAGTTATGATATGATGTTGTCTCAGTGAAAGATTTTAGAAAACCGCCGAAACGAATCTTCCTTTCGGCGGGTAACAGGAACAGAAATGAGGAGGAACTGACACAATGGCGATTGAAGAAGCTTCTAAGGCACAGGGCTCGGGGGAGACGGAGAAGGAAGTCGTTTCCCGGAACTTTATCGAGCAGGAAATCGATAAGGATCTCAAGGAGGGCAGATATGACACGGTCATGACGCGTTTTCCGCCGGAGCCGAACGGATATCTCCACATTGGCCACGCAAAGTCGATCCTTTTGAATTATGGTATTGCGAAGGAATATAATGGTCAGTTCAATCTCCGTTTTGATGATACAAATCCCACGAAGGAAAAAGGAGAATTTGTAGAGGCGATCAAGCGCGATGTGGAATGGCTCGGTGCGAAATTTAACGGGCCGTTCTTCGCCTCGAACTATTTTGACAGGATGTACGAGGCGGCTCTCAAACTGATCCGGGATGGCAAGGCGTATGTCAGTGATCTGTCAGCGGATGAGATCCGTGATTACCGGGGAACTCTGACGGAGCCGGGAAGGGATGATCCGAACCGTGACCGCAGCGTAGAGGAGAATCTTGATCTTTTTGAGCGGATGAAAAACGGCGAGTTTGAGGATGGGTCAAAGGTTCTTCGTGCCAGGATCGACATGAAGGCGGCAAACATCAATATGAGAGATCCGATCATCTACCGCATCGCTCACCTGCATCACCAGAATACGGGAGACAAGTGGTGCATCTATCCAATGTACGATTTTGCACATCCGCTGGAGGACGCCTTTGAGGGCATCACCCACTCCCTGTGCACGCTGGAGTTCGAGGATCACCGTCCGCTGTACAACTGGGTGGTGGAGAATGTGGGCTTCGCGCATCCGCCGAGGCAGATTGAGTTTGCAAAGCTTTATCTGACAAATGTCGTGACCGGCAAGAGATATATCAAAAAGCTGGTAGAGAACGGAACCGTAGACGGATGGGACGATCCGCGCCTTGTTACGATCGCCGCGCTTCGGAGAAGGGGATATACACCGGAATCGATTCAGAAGTTTATCGCTCTGGGCGGTATCTCGAAGGCAAACAGCTCCACGGACTATGCGATGCTGGAATATTGCATCCGTGACGACCTGAAGACGAGGGTGCCCAGGATGTACGCGGTTCTCGATCCGATCAAGCTGATCATCGACAACTATCCGGAAGGCCAGTCCGAGGAGTTCACCGTCCCGAACAACCCGGAAAATGAAGCGTTGGGAAGCCGCACCGTGACCTTCTCCCGGGAGCTCTACATTGAACGGAATGATTTCATGGAGAATCCTCCGAAGAAATATTTCCGTCTGTTTCCGGGCAATGAGGTGCGCCTGATGCAGGCTTATTTCGTGAAGTGTGTGGATTTCCAAAAGGATGAGAACGGAAAGATCACGGAGATTCACTGTACCTATGACCCGGCGAGCCGCGGAGGCAACAGTCCGGATGGCCGGAAGGTAAAGGGAACGATCCATTGGGTAAATGCGGCGGATGCGAAACCCGTGGAGATGCGCCTTTATGAGAATCTGATCGATGAGGAGAAGGGCGTGTACAATGAGGATGGAAGCATGAACATCAACCCGAATTCTCTCGAGGTTGTCGAGGGAGTGGTTGAGCCTGCACTCGCTGATGCAAAGCCTTACGAGAGCTTCCAGTTTGTGAGAAACGGTTTCTTCTGTGCCGACGCAAAGCTCTCAAAGCCGGGCAAGCCTGTGTTTGGCAGAATCGTATCCTTGAAGAGTTCCTTTAAACTTCCGAAGGCATAACGCAGTCGGCAAAAAACATATATTCTGCCGCAGATATGAATAAATCCAGCTGCTGTAACCCTGAATTCTGCGGGCACAGCAGCTTTTTTTACGCAAACAGTGAGCCACAGCCGAATGCGAAGTATTTGTGAGCGGTGAGTGTCGCGATAGCTAGATAAAACCTGTGCAGCGTGTTTTATCTCGTTTCCCGGATAAGAAGGGAAGAGAGGGCAGCATGGGAGGCCCGGAAAGCGCTGTATTCACTTTGCATCAGAATGCTATGACGCACTGACACACATAGAAAGGAAGACGTGGAAATGATAAAAGCGTGTATTTTTGACCTTGACGGTACGCTTACGAAAACGCAGGAGTCGATTGCGCGGCCTGTCAATATGACATTGGAGCACTTCGGATTACCTGCAATGCCGGTAGAGAATTACAATTATTACGCGGGAGATGGCCTCGATAATGCGCTAAAAAGGGCGTTGAAGGATGCGGGGGATCCGGATCTGAAATATTATGAGGAAGGAAGACCTCTGTGCCGGAAATGGTTTGTCGAGAATTCTCTGTACCATGTAAAGCCGTACCCACATATCGAAGAGATGCTGAAGGCACTGAAGAAGAGGAAGATTCGTCTCGCCGTTTTCTCCAACAAGATGCATCAGGGAGCGATTGATGTGGTGACGGCGATCTTCGGATCGAATACCTTCGATCATATTCAGGGGCAGACCGATACGGTGCCGATTAAACCGGATCCGCAGGGCGTCTATGAGATTTTGAAGGAGTTCCGGGTGGAAAAGCAGGAGGCGCTGTATTTCGGAGATACGAACACGGACATGCTCACCGGCCATAACGCGGGTCTGTTTACGGTCGGAGTGACCTGGGGCTTTCGCCCGAGAACAGAGCTGGAGGAATATCGGGCAGACGCGATTGTCGATGACCCTCTGGAGATCGTCGATCTGGTGGAACGGATGAACGGGAAAACGGATGCAGAGCGCTGAAGTTGAATACATGTATGTGAAGTAGATTCAGGATTAGAATGATTCAGGATTAGAATGATTCGGGATCAGAATGATCCAGGATCTGGAAGATTCGGGATCAAGAAGATTCGGGATCAGAAAAATAGAGACGGGAAATATACAGACATAAAGAGGAAAATCAACATGTCAGATAAAAACATTCCATCGAAGATCCGACTGATCGCAAGTGACCTGGACGGAACGCTGCTCCAGGGGAAGGCACAGAAGCTGAAGCCCAATACCTGTGAGCTGATCCACAGACTTACGAGGCGGGGCATCGTTTTTCTCGCGGCGAGCGGCAGACAGTATGCCAATCTGCAGCGGCTCTTTGCTCCGGTTCGCGATGAAATCGCCTACCTCTGTGAAAATGGCTGTCTCAGTTTTTTTGAGGGCGAAATGGTGCATCGGGTGACCATGGACCGGGCGCTAGGGCAGGAGATGATTCGGGAAATCATGCGAACGCCGACCGCGGAGGTGCTTCTGTCGGGCGTGAATACAAGCTACATCCAGCCGAAGGATATGAGCTACTATTATCATATGCGGGATGTGGTCGGCAACAATGTGACCCTTGTACCGGACATCCTGAAGACCGAGGAACCGTATTTCAAGATTTCGATCTACGAGAAAGGCGGGTTAACCGATGAAAAAATTGCGTATTGGAAAGGAAGATTCGGACGGTACGCAACCGTAGTTACGGGTGGAAACGACTGGCTCGATATGATGCCGCTGCACGTGAACAAGGGAACCGGGCTTCGGAAACTGCTGGCAAGGCTTGAGATCCGGCCGGAAGAATGCATGGCGTTCGGGGACAATTACAACGACATGGAGATGATGGAGCTGGTCGGCTGGCCGGTTGCGGTTGATAACGCAAAGCCGGAGATCCTCGCCGCAAGCCGAGATCATACGAGGACAGTGGAGGAGTATCTGGAAAAAATACTGACAAACGAATGGTTTACTAGCACTCAATAAAAATGAGTGCTAATTTTTCCTTGACTTTCTCTCCTAAGGGTACTAATATAACACTTGTCGGGTAGAAAATGAATACCAGTCATTCTATCGGAAAAGCACAGCCGGAATGGTCCGCACCGCGCAGCAAAGAGCGGCGGCAGGGTCATCAGCGGTGATAATAATAAATAACCGCCCGGGTGATGGATATGCATCACATAAAATGCGGGATGAAAAGCGAAAAGGAGTGTGTATTCGTATGGAGATGAGACATGGAAATCTGTCGATTAACAGCGACAATATTTTTCCGATTATCAAGAAGTGGATGTATTCCGATAAGGATATCTTCATCCGTGAGCTGATTTCAAACGGATCCGATGCCATTACCAAGAGAAAAAAGCTGGATGCTGTAGGCGAGGTAAGGCTTCCGGAGGGATATAAGCCGAAGATCACCGTATCGGTCAATGACAAGGAGAAGACGCTGAAATTCACCGATAACGGAATCGGTATGACAGCGGACGAGGTGATTCGCGACATCACGGAGATTGCTTTCTCCGGCGCAACGGAGTTCCTGGAAAAATATAAGGACAAGGCGGACAGCGATCAGATCATCGGACACTTCGGACTGGGCTTCTATTCCGCCTTTATGGTGGCAGATCTGGTGGAAATCGATACCCTGAGCTTCCGCGACGGGGCAGAGCCAGTGCATTGGGAGTGCGACGGTGGGACGGAGTACGATATGAAATCCGGAACCCGCACGGAACCGGGAACGACGGTTACGCTGCACCTGTCAGAGGATAGTCTGGAGTTCGCCAATGAGTACAAGGTTCGGGAGACACTGGAGAAGTACTGCTCGTTTATGCCGGTAGAGATTTACCTCGAGAATGAGACGAAGGAGCCGGAGACGGAGATCATCGACGAAAAGGATCTCAAGGATACCGATGTTGTGATCGAGCACATCCATGAGGATGCCAAGTACGAAGAGAAAAAGAACGATAAGGGCGAGACGGAAAAGGTAGAGACAAGTCCGGAGAAGAATCAGGTAAAGATTCAGAAGCGCCCGGTATCAATCAGCGACACGCATCCGCTGTGGACAAAACAGCCCAGCCAGTGTACGGATGAGGAGTACAAGGAGTTTTACCGTCATGTATTCCTGGATTACAAGGAGCCGCTGTTCTGGATTCATCTGAATATGGATTATCCGTTCCGGCTGAAGGGAATTCTGTACTTCCCGAGAATCAATACAGAATATGAGTCCATCGAAGGAAAAATTAAGCTGTACAACAATCAGGTATTCATCGCGGACAATATCAAGGAAGTGATCCCGGAGTATCTGCTCCTGCTGAAGGGCGTGATCGACTGTCCGGACCTTCCGCTGAATGTTTCCCGTTCCGCGCTTCAGAATGACGGTTTTGCGCAGAAGATCTCGGATTATATCTCGAAGAAAGTCGCAGACAAGCTCTCCGGCATGTGCAAGACCAAGAGAGAGGAATACGAGAAATACTGGAATGATATCAGTCCGTTCATCAAGTTCGGAACTCTGAAGGATTCCAAGTTCTCAGAGAGAATGATGGATTACATCCTCTATGAGGACCTGGACGGAAAGTATCACACCCTGAAAGACATCATCGCTGCCAATACTCCGGAGAAGACGGAGAAAGAGAAAGCAGCGGCAGATGCGGAGAACACAGACAATGCAGCGGACGCAACGGAGTCCGGGACAGAAACCGACGCAAAGGCAGAAGCGGCGGAAGAGAACAAATCCGGGGACGCTTCTGCGGATGCGGACAAGAAGGATGAGAAGAAGGATGCGCCGAAGATCACGATCTATTATGTGACAAATGAGGTGCAGCAGAGCCAGTACATCAACATGTTCCGCAGTCAGAAGAAACAGGCGTATAAGCTGATTCATACGATCGACGCGCCGTTTATCTCTCATGTGGAGCAGCTGAATGAGAACCTTCATTTCCAGAGAATTGATGCAGATCTTACCGACGACATGAAGGACGACAGCGAATCCTTGAAGGAGGAGAGCAAGGATCTTCAGGAGCTCTTCCGGAAGGTACTGAACAAGAATCAGCTGTCTGTGCGGGTAGAGAATCTGAAGGATTCCAGCGTTTCGGCCATTGTCACGATCTCCGAGGAGATGCGCCGCTACAGTGAGATGATGCGGATGTACGGAATGGCGGACAAGAACATCAATGTGGATGAGCTCGAGGGTCAGCAGACACTTGTTCTGAATGCAAAGCACCCACTGGTGAAATATGTGTTCGAGCACAAGGCGTCCGAGGATGTCAGCCTCTTCTGCGAGCAGCTGTATGATCTCGCAGTGATCAGCAACCGTGCGCTGACGCCGGATGAGATGACGAAGTTCATCAGCAGAAGCAATGAGATCATGGTAAAGCTCGCGAAGAACGCAAAGCCCGCCGGGAAGGCGCAGATCAAAAAAGCGGATACGGCAAAGAAAGAAGTAAAGACGTCGGAGAAGAAAACGGCAAAGGAAAAAGATAAGGAATAAGAAAAAATAAGATAAGTGGATAAATGGCGGGTTAAGCGCGCGCTCTGCGGGTTTAAGCCCGCCATTTCGATATTCGAGTACAGAACATCCCATGTGGGTGACTGCGGGAAAGCCGCGAGGCAGAATAATGGCGTGGGAATTAACCATAGCTACGGCGTTCAGTCGAGGCCACAGGTGTTGAAGAATTTCTGAACATACTGGTCCCATGCCTGGTCGAGGGTGTGGTCGAGCGTAAAGATACGGAGTGAGGAACCGGTCGTGACTGTCAGGGCATGGTTTCGGTATTGTATGTTGAGAAAGAGGCCAAGGACGTCCTCCGGGTCGTAATTGAGGTCGTTTTTCTCCATAAATCGACGGATCTGTCCTCTGCTCAGCTGAAAGACAAAGCGAAAGGAGAGGGGAAGACGTCGTCCCTTAAAGATCTGCACACAGAAGGATCGGATCTCCTTCCAGCGTACCAGGGGATCACAGTGCGTCTGCGCCTCTGTGCCGGCGGCTTCGCGTCCGTCATTTGCAGAGGTGTCATCCTCATAGAACTCCGGGTGGGACTGTCCGTCTATGGTAAAGGTAGTAAAAGTTGTGATCTGAGCCTCTGAAACGAGAAAACGGTCGAACGTCTCCTTCAGCAGAAGCTGGTTCATGAATCCTCCGACATGTTCAATCTGTAATGCAATCATAGATAACCCTCCAAAATACAGCATTTATTATAATGGAATTCCCGGTTTCTCACAATGCGTGAATTTTCGGATTGTGCTTTGCAATTGACGGGATTTGTTGTATACTACTTACATTGGGTTTCCGCGGGAGTGCGGCGAAGATTGTGATTTTTTGCCGGATCAGCATAAAACCCGGATCAAGAGACAGGTAAGGAGTATGTGGGAATGAGTCAGGAAAAGGTCGATTTATATAAGGAAGAGAAAAGAAACCGCAAGAAGATCATGCGGAGAGAGAAGATCAGAACAACACTTACGGTCGTTGCTGTTGTTGTGATTTTTGCTGCCCTCATCGGCTGGTTCAGCTGGGCGGTTTATAATAATGTGAAGAAGAATCAGGCGACTACGGCAAAGGCAACGACGACGGAGCTCGATCTGTCTGCCATCGAATCCTACACTACCGCTTTAAACAGTTATGTGACAGAGCAGAAGACAAGCGCAGACAGCACTGCGGCTGATGCTTCGTCCGATGCGGCTTCCGATAGCAGTGAGACATCCTCTGTCTCCACGGATTCCGCTGTTTCCTCTGCGTCCGCGGCGCAGTGACAGGCGAGTTGTCCTCCGGGCAGTTCGACTACAGGCGGTTACAATAACAATATATCAGAAGATCTTGGGAGCGTTCTGCATGAGGCGGGGCGTTCTTTTTTTTGTAGGAAAATAATACGGTAAACACTCATACGATACTTTGTGCCACAAACTGTATAAGCTACGGATTGCTCCGTGCTGCGCACTCCCGCAATCCTACAAGTATTCGCACTCTCGTGCCGCTTATGCGTCCCTTCGTGCTCATACTTGTTGCCTTCGAAATCGCAAAAGCCTCTTACGCGCGCTTCGCATGCGACGAGTCCTTCTGCGTTTTCGAAGAGCTTATACAGTAAACACTCATACGATACTTTGTGCCACAAACTGTATAAGCTACGGATTGCTCCGTGCTGCGCACTCCC